>NZ_JBRREG010000077.1:0-24941 GCF_056760155.1 Stenotrophomonas sp. STEN022 | reverse complement strand
CCCCCCCCCCCCCCCCCCCCCCCCCCCCCCCCCCCCACTACAGCGGCAGGTTCTGAACAGTTCAGAATTTTATGTTGCACCGCGCCAATTCCGCGCTATGCTGCAACGCAACAAGGCCCGCCGGATCACCTCGATGTCCGCTCAGTTCAACGACTTCAGCAGCTACACCCAGCAGCTCGCCGCTGCCGCCAACCGTGCCAACCGGCTCGCCTTGGAAAATGCTGAAAGCGTGTTTGGCGTGCAACTGCGTGCATTCGAACGCAACACCACCGCTGCGGCGGGCTTCTTCGACGAACTGGCCCAGGCTGGTGCGCACGCGGATCTGCAGGCACTGCTGCCCAAGGGCATGCAGCTGGCACGCGACAACATGCAGCGGCTGGCCAGCGCCAACCAGGAAGTGCTTGGGCTCAGCCTGAAGACCGGTGAGGCATTGGGCGCACTGGTCCGTCAGCCTTTCGCGGCCAAACCCGAGCGCAAGACGCGCTGATACCCAGGCAACAGAATTTGCGCGGTCCCTCCCCCGCGCAATCCCAGACCCGGTAGCTCCCTCCCGCTGCCGGGTCTTTTTTTGCCTGCGATCCAGCATTCCATTGCCGTTGGCTGCGTTCGGCGGCAGCGGCTGGCAGAATCGACGACCACGCAGCGGCTAGACTCTCCTGATGTTCAACACCGACACCCTCACCGGCAGCAAGCCGGAACAATACGCCCAGCTGCTGGCCCAGGCCCGCGCTCTGGTCCATGGCGAAGCCGACCGTATTGCCAACGCTGCCAACCTGTCAGCACTGGTTTACCACGCGCTGCCGCAGCTCAACTGGGTGGGTTTCTACTTCTA
Organism: Stenotrophomonas sp. STEN022; assembly: GCF_056760155.1. Classification (NCBI taxonomy): domain Bacteria; kingdom Pseudomonadati; phylum Pseudomonadota; class Gammaproteobacteria; order Lysobacterales; family Lysobacteraceae; genus Stenotrophomonas; species Stenotrophomonas sp. STEN022. The sequence goes on along the minus strand of NZ_JBRREG010000077.1, from coordinate 24,109 downwards.
CGACGGCAAGGAACTGGTGGTTGGCCCATTCCAGGGCTTGCCGGCCTGCGTGCGCATTCCGCTGTCCAAGGGCGTATGTGGCGCCGCTGCCAGCAGCCGCCAGACCCAGCGCATCGAGGATGTGGATGCGTTCCCCGGCCATATCGCCTGCGACTCGGCCTCGCGCTCGGAACTGGTGGTGCCCCTGGTCCACAACGGCACGTTGATTGGCGTATTCGACATCGACAGCCCGGTGCTCGCGCGTTTCGACGCCGACGACCAGCTGGGGCTGGAAGCCATCGCCCAGGTGTTTGTCGAGGCGCTGCAATGAGCGCTCCCAAGCTGCGCAACATCGGCCCCAAGAGTGCAGCCTGGCTGCGTCAGGTCGGTTTGCGCAGCGAGCAGGATCTGAGTGCGATCGGCCCGGTTGCAGCGTTCATGAAGGTGCGCCGCGCCGGCTTCAAGCCCAGCCTCAACCTGCTGTATTCGCTGGAAGGCGCGCTGGTCGGCTGCCATTGGCAGGAAATACCCGAGGCGCGTCGCCAGCAGCTGGTCGCCGAATACGAAGTCGCCGTTGGTGCCCTGCCTACTGGACGCGCAGGACAACAGGCCGGGCCGGTGCATGAAACGCACATGCAGGCCGAAGCTGATGAAGAAGAAGCCAGCGAGATCCGCTTCGAGGATTGAGCCTCACCAGAGGCTTTTGTGGGAACGGCGTAAGCCGTGAAGCTGGCCATTCCTCAGATTGCGCACTGCAGGATTCCTGATGCAGCTGTGGCTTCGCGGCTTACGCCGCTCCCACAAATCCGGTGGCTAGCGGTGCGAGGATTATCAGGGCCAGCAGCAGCAAGGTCTCCACCACTTCCACGCTGGCACCCAGGCCATCGCCGGAGATGCCGCCGAGCTTGCGCTTCCACCACACGGCCACCAGCGGCACCAGCAGCAGCGCCAGCAACAACGGCCATGCAAACACCACGCTGATCGCGGCCAGCACCACTGCCCACAGCCACATCGCCGACGGTCGCAGCTGCCAGGAAAAACGCTCGCCCAGGCCATCGCCATGCAGCGACGGTATGCGCTGGCTCCACCACAAGGTGCCCCAACGCGCCCACGCCGGAACCAGCACGATGCCAAACCACAACGGGCCCACCGCGAGCTCGGTCAGCAGCACGAACTTCAGCAGCAACTGCATGACCAGCGTGACCACGCCGAACACGCCCATATGCGGGTCTTTGAGGACTTCCAGGAAACGCTGCGGGTTGCGATGCGCCGCACCGAAGGCATCGGCGACATCGCCAAGACCATCTAGGTGCAGCGCGCCGGTCACCCACACCCACATCAGCAAGGTCAGCGCGCCCGCCAGCCAGGGCCGATCCGACAGGCCATACAGCGGCAGCGCCAGCAGGACGCCGATGATGGCGCCAACCAAGGGGTAGTACACCGCCGACCTGCTCAGGTCTTCCTGGCGGAAGTCGCGCACCTGCGGTGTCGGCAGCCGGGTCAGGAACTGAATGGCAAGGATCAGGCGGCGTCCAATCATGGTTGTCGCAACTCCAGCAGTTCACCCCACAACTGGCCGTCTTCGCCACGCTCAACACGCAGGCGCACACGGGTGCCGTAATCGATGCGCATCGCCCACAGCGAGGACAGGCTCATCCCACAAACCCGCGACACCACCAGCCGCAACACGCCGGCATGGCTGACCACCAGAACCGGCTGGCCGTCGCCATCGTCTTCGTCCACCAAGCGATGCAACTGCGCTTCAACGCGCGCTTGGAACTGCTGCCAGGACTCGCCGTTGGGCGGCACCACATCGTGTGGTTCGCTGTAGAAGCCAGCAAGCTGCTCGGCAGGAACTTCGTCAAAATGCAGCCCGTCCCAATCGCCGAAGTCGAGCTCGGCCCAGTCCGGGTGGATCTCGCAGAACTGGTTGCTGCCAGCCACCAGTGCATGCGCGGTGTCCAGCGCGCGCCGGCGCGGTGAAGTGATCACCCGGCTCCAGCCAATGCCGGCATGGCAGCGGTACAGCGTGTCCATCGCACCTTCGATCAAAGGCGGATCGGTACGTCCGTCGAGGTGGCCGGCCCGTCCGGTGGAGGCGTGCCGCATCAGATCAAGAATCATCGGCCGCCACCGCGATCGGCAACAGCTGCCTCGGCGAACGTCGCCATGCTGTTGTGCAGGGCGCAGGCCATGCGCACCAGCGGCAACGCGAGCGCGGCACCGGAACCTTCACCAAGACGCAGGTCCAATGACAGCAGCGGCTGCGCCTGCAGTGCCTCCAACAAGCGGATGTGACCACGCTCGGCAGACTGGTGCGAGAACAGCAACCACAGCCGCACGCTCGGGTTGATACGCACGGCGGCCAATGCCGCAGCGGAGACAATGAAGCCATCCACCAACACTGGGATGCGCCGTTGCGCAGCGGCAATCATCGCCGCGCTGATCGCTGCGATTTCCAATCCACCCACGCGCTGCAGTGCCTCGCAAGCAGGGAACTCCGCTGCATTGATCGCCTCGCCGTGCAGACCCAGCGCACGTGCGATCAGGTTCTTCTTCTGCACCATGCGCACCGCGTCCAGGCCAGTACCGGCGCCAACCAACTCGTCCAATGGCAACGGGCCAAGCACGGCAGCGATGGCACTCGCAGCAGTGGTGTTGCCGATGCCCATCTCGCCGAACACCAACAAATCCGCACCATCGGCACAGGCAGCCTCCACCGCGCGGCGACCCGCATCGAAGGCAGCGTCCAGATCGACTGCCGACATCGCCGGGCCTGCACTGAAGTCAGCAGTACCACGCAGGGTCTTGGCACTGACCACGCCGGCAATCGCTGTGGTGGCGCGGCTGCCCACATCCCACACGTGCAGTGGCAGGCCCAATTCGCGCGCCAGCACCGCAATGGCAGCACCGCCGCCGGCGAAGTTGTGCAGCATCTGCACCGTCACTTCGGCCGGGTAAGCCGACACGCCCTGCGCGGTCACGCCGTGGTCGCCTGCGAACACCACCACCGGCACACGCTGCGCCACCGGCTGATCCACGCCTTGCAGCGCAGCCAGTTCAACGGCCAATGTCTCCAAACGACCCAGGGCGCCTTCCGGCTTGGTCAGCTGGCGCTGGCGCAGCAGCGCGCGCTGCCGGTATTCCTGCGAAGGCTGGCCGCAGGCCTGCCCGTACCATGTTTCTGTCACGACACTTCCGATACTGCGTTTGCAGCGCGCATTCTAGCCACTCGGCAACAGTGCTGTGCAGGGCTTGTTTCGCCCGCCCCCAATCAAATCGAACTCATGCAACACGTAGCCCGGGTGAGCGCAGCGCACCAGGGGAACGAGATTGCAGCACCGCTGCAAGCCTGCGGCGCCATGAGCTCCCCGGGTGCGCTGACGCTTACCCGGGCTACGTTGAGCTGCGGTTGCAGACACTGAACTATGCCGGCCGTTGCCGCCCATTCCGGCAACGCTGGCGGCAATGGCATAGAATGCGCGCACTTTCGGGTGACCGACCGGCATTGCCGATCGGTTGAAACGGGAAGCCGGTGCCGCGCACTGCTGGAACTCCAGCATGTCGCCATTCCGGCACTGCCCCCGCAACGGTAAGCAGGACAAGTCCAGACATGGCGCCACTGTGCACGGCACGGGAAGGCGTCTGGACGGAAGCGGCGCACGCCGCCTCGCCTGCGAGTCCGGAGACCGGCCCGGAAGCCGACTGGTTGCGATGCGGAGGGCATGGCGGCGGCTGTAGCGCCGTGTGCGCCGCCTCCGTCTTCTCCCTCTTCTGGCAGCCTCCCCAATCCGCCTGCGCGGGAGCGTGCAGGCCCAGGAGCTTCCATGAAACTGTCTTACCACACCCTTTCGCTCTCCCTTGCCCTGGCATTGCCGGGCGTTGCGGCCGCGCAGAACGCACCGACCGAGCTGGACGATGTCACCGTCACCGCGACCCGCACCCCGATCTCCATCGAGAACAGCGTGGTGCCGGTGCAGGTCATCGACCGTGCGCAGATCGACCACAGCCAGGCCAACTCGCTGCAGGACCTGCTGCGCGGCCGCGCCGGCCTGGACTTCGCCAACCAGGGCGGCAACGGCAAGATCACCTCGCTGTTCCTGCGTGGCAGCAACTCCAACCAGGTGCTGGTGCTGGTGGACGGCGTGCGCGTGGCCTCGGCCACCAGCGGCATGGCCGCCCTTCAGGACCTGCCGGTTGACCAGATCGAGCGGATTGAAATCGTGCGTGGCCCGCGTTCGAGCCTGTATGGCTCCGAGGCCATCGGCGGCGTGATCCAGATCTTCACCCGCAACGCTGGCCAGGGCCTGCAGCAGAACCTGGCGATCACCGCCGGCAGCAACAACCTGCGCCAGGTCAGCGCCGGTTTCAGCAACCGCGGTGAGCGCGGCTGGATCTCGGCCCAGGGCGGCTACCAGAAGACCGACGGCATCAACGCCTGCCGCGGCACCGCCGCTGGCTGGGGCGCCGGCTGCTTCGCCGATGAGCCGGACCGCGATGGCTACCGCAACACCTCCATCAACGTGCGCGGTGGCTACGCCCTGACCGACACGCTGAGCCTGGAAGGCCATGTGCTCAACGCCGACAGCTTCAACGAATACGACGGCAGCATCTTCGGCGGCAACGAGGCCGACAACCGCCAGCAGGTCTACGGTGCCAAGCTCGCCTGGGCCGCATCGGATAGCTTCCGTCTGAGCGCACAGCTTGGCCGCAACCGCGATGAGGCTGACAACTACTTCGCCAACGCTGCCACTGGTACCCGCAGCTTCGCCAGCGCCTTCGATACCCGCCGCGACACCGCCAGCGTGCAGGGCGACTTCAGCTTCGCCGAAGGCCAGCAGATCACCGCTGGCGCTGATTGGCAGAACGACAAGGTCACCAGTTCCACCGCCTTCGACATCGACCAGCGCGACAACCTCGGCGTGTTTGCCGAATACCAGGGCCAGTTCGGCGCGCACTCGCTGCAGGCCAGCGTGCGCAATGACGACAACGAGCAGTTCGGCAACCACACCACCGGCAGCCTGGGCTACGGCTTTGCCTTCGGCAACGGCTTCCGCCTGACCGCCAGCGCCGGCACCGGCTTCAAGGCACCGACCTTCAACGACCTGTACTACCCGGGCTTCAGCAACCCGAACCTGAAGCCGGAAGAATCCAAGAGCCTGAACCTCGGCATCGCGCAGTACGCCGACAACTGGAACTGGACCTTCAATGCATACGAAACCCGCGTCGACCAGCTGATCGGCTATGACAGCAACTTCGACCTGGTCAACGTTGCCGAAGCCCGCATCCGCGGCGCCGAGCTGACCGGCTACCTGTCGCTGGCCGGCTTCGACATCAACGCCCAGGCCAGCTTCACCGACCCGCGCGACCATACCTCCGGCGCTGCCACCTATGACAACCTGCTGGCCCGCCGCGCGCGCACCAGCGGCCGTCTGGACGTGGACAAGAACTTCGGCCCGCTGCGTCTGGGCGTGACCGCTGCAGGCAGCGGCCACCGCTTCGACAACGCTGCCAACAGCGTGCGTCTGGCCGGCTACGGCACCATGGATGTGCGCGTTGAATACGCCATCAACGATGCATGGAGCCTGCAGGCCAAGGCCGCCAACGTGTTCGACCGCGAGTACGAAACCGTTGCCTGGTACAACCAGCCGGGCCGCGAATACCAGCTGACCCTGCGTTACAACAGCAAGGCCAACTGAGCCGGCGGAGCCGCAGCGCCGCTGCGGTTTTCACCAGCGTTGAAACAAGCAGGGCCGACGGTGATTCCGTCGGCCCTGTTCTGTTTGCAGTAGCGGAAGTTCGTCAAAGCTTCATGCGCAGACCGATGTTGAAGGTGCGGCCCAGCACGTCATACACCGCCGCCTGGTAGCCGCTCTGGTTGAAGCCGGCACCGCCAGCCTCCGCGCCTGGCACACGCGGCGGCGCGCGATCAAACGCGTTGTTGAGACCGCCGAATACGCTGAACTTTGGCGTGAACTGATAGCTGGCGTAGAGATCGCTGTAGAAGGTATTGCCAGCCCACTCGCGCTCATACGACGCAGTGGACGTATTGCTGCCACGCATCTTCGACACATGCCGCAATGTCCAGTAGAAACTGGCCTTGGGATTGGACCAACCGGCACGTACCGTGCCCTTCCACTTCGGCGTGCCCCACAGCGTCAGGTAATCCCATTCGTCATTCGGGTTCAACGGGTCGGCGACAAACTTGCGCTCCAGGGTCCGGCCGTAGCTGAGGTCCACCAGGATGCGGCCCGCATTGGAGCTGGCTACACCACCCAGGTCGTGGTACCAGTTGGCGTTGATGTCCACGCCACGGGCGATGCTCTGCGACAGGTTCAACTGTTGTACGGCGACTTCGACGATGTCGCCCGCCGAATCGCGGGTGACCAGATCGCAGAAAGTATTGTTCAAGCTGGCCTGGTCGACGCAGCGGTTGAGGATGGTCTGGTAGTCCAGGGTTGAGATCACCCCGCGCAGGTCGATCTTGTAGTAGTCGGCCGACACCGTCAGGTTGGAGATGAAGCGCGGCCGCAGCACCACGCCGAAGGTGGTGGTCTTGGCAGTTTCCGGCTTCAGATTGACGTTGCCCGAATAGACGATGTCCTTCCACTGCCAGTAGTTGCCGACGCTGGTATCGCTGGGGCTGATGGCCGCGCAATTGCCCGCCGTGTAGCTGGTTCTACTGGTGCGGTTGGCCAACGCATAGTCGTTGCAGGGATCGTAGATCCACGCCGACGACACGCTGCCCGCCGTGTACAACTCACCGATGTTGGGCGCACGGATGGCCTTGCCGTAGGTACCGCGCAAAGTGACGTCGTCGATCGGCGCCCACTCCAGACCGACCTTCGTCGTCGTGGTGCGGCCGGCGGTGCTGTAGTCCGAGACGCGTCCAGCCAGCTCCAGCGACAGGCGCTCGGCACCGGTCACACCCGACAACAGCGGCAGGCTGAGTTCGCTGAAGATCTCCTTGACGCTGAACTCGCCGGTCAGGCTGCTCTGGGTGGTGCCCAAGGTCGGATCGTAGGCCGGGTTGGTCGGGTCGTACTGGGCGATGGTGCCAATCTCATTGCGTTCCTTGCGGTACTCCGCACCCACCACGATCTTGGCTTCACCACCTGGCAGGTCGAACAGGCCGCCAGAGGCATAGGCCGATGCAACTTTCTGGGTCAGCGTGGTCGTGGACCAGTCAGTGTCATAGGTCAGCCAGTCGACCATTTCCGAGGTCAGGCGCTTGAACGGATTGATCGCCACACAGCCGGCCGGGCCATCCCAGCAGATCGGGTTGCCAGCGCCATCCACGTAGGAATTCAATCCCGAGAGCAGCCGGTCGTAGGAACCGGCATTGAGTTCGCGGGTGCGCTGGCGGCTACGCCCGTAAGAATAGTAAGCCTCGTAATTCCAGCTGCGGCCGAAGAAGTCGAAATAGCCTTCCGCACCCACGGTTGCCTGCAGCAACTTGCGATCGGTCTGCTGGCGCATATGCCCCAGCTCTTCATCGAAATGGCGACCGAAGGCGATGCCATTGGTGAATGCCCCACCGTTGGCGGTGATCATTTCCTGGGTGATGAAGGGGCTGTAATACGGCACCACCTCACTACCGCCCGAGCCATAGGTGCTGAGCGAGCGCCAGGATGCTTCGGACTGGCTCTGCGAATAGTTGACCGTACCCACCAGGCGCAGCGCATCGTTGACGTCGAAATCCAGCGTCGAACGCACGGTCTGGCGATCCGACGGCGTCACCAGGTACCAGGAATCGTAGCGGCCACCAAACTCACCGCCATCGGTGGTGCCCTGCTGCAGCACGTTGAAGCCGGTGCTGAGGTTGGTCAGCCCACCCGGGCCGAGTTGCGAGTGACGCAGTGAGCCATCCGGATTGAAGGTGTACAGGCAGTTGGCAGCGTTGGCCGAGCTGCAGTTACCGAGCAGCACGGTCGCGTTTGGCGAGTTGTAGACGTTGCGACTGTTGTCGAGGATCACATACGGATCAGTGCTCTTGGCGCGCGCGTAATACGGGTAGCCGTTGGCGGTCCATGGACGATCCTGGCCGCGCACCGTGCCGGAGTTTTCCTCCCAGAAGCCGTATAGGGTGAAGTTGCCACGGTTGTCGGCGAAGTTCTTGCCGAACAGAACGTCACCGGTATACGTCGGCATGTCGCCACGTGAGGAATCACCGTAGCGAACGCTGGCTTCCAGGCCTTCGTAGTCGCGCTTGAGGACGAAGTTGACCACTCCGTTTACCGCATCGGCGCCATACAGCGCGGAGGCGCCACCGGTGACCACGTCCACGCGCTCGATCATGCTTGCAGGCAGTGCACTCACGTCCACACCGGCGGTGCCGGGGATTGATGCAACCTGGCGACGGCCATCCACCAGCGTCAAGGTGCGCTGCACACCCATGCCACGCAGGTCCAGCGCACTGACACCGACATTACCGGTCTGGTTGGCGGTCTGGCTGGTCTGGGTTGCCGCAAAGCTGGGCAACTGGTTCACCAGATCGGCGATCTGGGTGTAACCGGAGGCCTGGATTCTTTCCGCATTGATTGCCGTCACCGGCGCCGGACCTTCGAAGCCCGGCTCACGACGGATACGCGAGCCGGTCACGATCACGGTATCGAGATTCTTCGCTTCGGCGCCCGCAGCCTGTTGTTCCTTCGCGGCCTCCCCGGCAGCATCCTGCGCCCAGGCCGAGCCCATGGTGGTAGCACACAGCGCAATAGCAACAGCGACTGCCAATTGGCCACGCCGACGACACGGCAAGCGCTTGGCGCGATCGATCGTTTTCATCTACTTCCCCTCGAATATGAAATGTCCAACGAAAATTGAGCAATCAACAACATCTGCTGCGGTTCGCACCTGCCCAATGCCACACCTTGATTGAAGTGAGGCTTCAGCAACGACTGCAGGTCGACGACGACACAACACCGATCAACTACTTCGCGAAGACTTCGTCCATTTCCCGCGCACACACCGACCGACCTCGGCGCGTGCAAACGCGAAGGTCGACAGCAGATGGAGCAGTCACGATCCTGATGGCCGCGAACAAGGCCGGACCGAAGGCAAAAAACACACACAAGCCCAAACCGGACCCGGCTGCATCGCGTACGCCGGTTCTGGCAGACACGCACTACCGGCCCAGGTTATTAGATCCGCCTAATACCAGCGCCCGGACGGGTATAGACGCGCGCCTTCCCGCTGATCAACAGGAAGATCGCAAAAAACAATACAACCCGTAACAAGTGCAACCATTTGATTTGTATAAACATGCAAGAACGAAAGAAGTGCATGACCGTACATTTCGGGTTCAATACTCCACTGGACCCCAAGCTGTGCGCTAGGTGTATCTTTACTTGCACGGTGCGGATTTCAGCATACTAATTCCGCTTGAGGGACGCCCGCCGCAATGGCAGGGTGTGCGTTCTGCAACGGAGAGCAACGTCATGGCTGTGACCCTGTCGCCGCAGGTATTGGTGCGCATGTTTGATCCACTTCCAGACGTGGTGTTCTTCATCAAGGACACCGAATGTCGCTACACCCACGTCAACCAGACCTTGATGCAACGACTGGCAAAGAAGAGCCGCGAGGAGATCGTGGGCAGGAGCGTGTTGCAGCTCTATCCAGCACATCTGGCTGCACGCTACATCCTGCAGGACCGTCGCGTGCTGACCGGCGAAGTCATCGAGGACATGCTTGAACTCCAGCTCTATGCCAACCGCAGCCCGGGCTGGTGCCTCACCCTCAAGCAGCCGCTGGTGGAGGACAATCGCATCGTCGGCTTGATCGGCATTTCGCGTGATCTGGGCCAACCGGATCGCGAGGACTCATCCTTCCAGCGCCTGCACGCTGCAGTGGAATACATGCAGGCGCATTTCCACGAGCCGCTGCGCGTGCGCACGCTGGCCGGCAAGAGCGGCGTGTCGGTTGCGCAACTGGAGCGATTGTTCAAGAAGGTATTCCAACTGACGCCGCAGCAGCTGTTGACCAAGTTCCGGATCGAGGCAGCTACCCGCATGTTGCTCAGTGACACCAGCATCGCCAGCGTCGGCCAGGCTTGTGGCTTCTCTGACCAGAGTGCATTCGCGCGACAGTTCAAGCACACCGTCGGCATGACCCCGCGCGACTACCGCGCCTTGGCGCTGGGCGCGAAGTAACGGGAGTGACAAGATTCACGCCTGACCTGCTCGCCTGAACTTTGTAGGAGCGGCGTAAGCCACGAAGCAGACGGAATATCCGAGTGCACGGATTCCCGCAGCTTTATTGGCGCCAGCTTCGCGGCTTGCGCCGCCCCCGCAAGACGGTTGTCGTTACGCGTTGAGGTCGACTATGCGACGATCACCACCAACTCACGCATATCGTCGATCACCGCCACGGCATCGGCGGCATCCAGATCCAGATCGCGCGAATAGCCATAGCGCACCAGCACGATCGGCATGCCGGCATTGCTGGCCGCGCCCAGATCGGTACCCGAATCGCCAACCATCAGGCAATCCGCCGCCGTCTGCTGCAGCAGACGCGCCACATGCAACAAGGGCTCGGCCGCAGGCTTGCGCTGCGGCAGGGAATCGCCACCGATGATGTGCGCGAAGAACCCGGCGATGCCCAGATGCTGCAACAACGGCGCAACCATCGCCGCCGGTTTGTTGGTGCAGATAGCCATCGGCAAGCCGCGTGCCTGCAATGCAGTCAAGGCTTCACCAACACCGTCGTAGAGTCGCGGACTGCGCAGCAGGCAGGCCTTGTAGTGCCGCATGAAAACCGACATTACCTCTTCCAACGTCAGTGCGCTGCCAGCGTTCGCCAATGCGGTTGACACCAGATTGCGTACGCCCTCGCCTATCCAGCTGCGCACCGTCGCCTCGGAGACGCGCGGCAACGCCAGCTCTTCCAATGTGAGGTTCACTGCCTCGGCGATATCACCTGCGCTGTCCACCAGCGTGCCATCCAAATCGAAAACCAAGGCCTTGATCGCCACGCATCACACTCCCTGAATTGAGCATCGATTGTAGCGGCGCGGCGTTGCGCAAAGGATGTACTCATTCCAACGTGATGCTGCGAAACAAATCACCTTGGATCACCAGCTCTTCCCGGTCACGGAAACCTGACAAGCCCACGCCAACCAGGCGATAGCGCGTATCTGCCGGCAACTGCACGCGTTGGCACAAGGCCAAGGCGATGTCGCGAAGATCTTCCACCGAACCTGGCGGCGTATCCGGCGTATAGCTGCGGGTAAGAATGCGGAACTGCGCGGTTTTCAACTTCTGCACGACGGTGTGACCAATGCGCTCGGTGCGCCCGGTTGCACGCCAGGTGCGTTCGGCCAACTGGGTGATGGCCTCATCGAACTCGCCCATGTGCAGATCTTCGGCGAAAGTGTCTTCCGAGGAGATCGACTGCACTGGCTGATCGGGTTCCACCGGCCGTTCGTCGATGCCACGCGCGCGTCGATACAAGCCCGCACCAAAGCTGCCGAACAAGGCCTGCAATTGTTCAAGCGGCAGCGCGCGCAGGTCACCGACGGTGACGATGCCCAGCGCCGACAGCTTGCCTTCCATCACCTTGCCCACGCCCGGCACCCGTTTGACCGGCAACGGCGTCAGGAACTGCTCCACCTTCGACGGCGGCACCACGAACTGACCATCGGGCTTGCGCCAGTCCGAGGCGACCTTTGCCAGGAACTTGTTCGGCGCGATGCCGGCCGAGGCGGTCAGGCCGGTGGTCTCGCGGATCTGCGCGCGGATGGTGCGGGCGATCTCGGTGGCGATGCCATCGCAGCTCGGCGATTCCGTCACATCAAGAAAGGCTTCGTCCAGCGACAACGGCTCCACCAGCGGGGTGTGCTGCAGGAAAATCTCGCGGATCTGCCGCGACACCGCCTTGTAGCGGGCAAAGTCCGGCGGCACGAATACCGCATCCGGGCACAGGCGCTCGGCCCGCAGCGCCGGCATGGCCGAGCGCACCCCGAACTTGCGGGCCTCATACGAGGCCGCACACACCACCGAACGCGCCCCGCGCCAGGCCACCACTACCGGCCTCCCGCGCAAACCGGGGTCATCACGCTGCTCCACGGACGCATAGAAGGCGTCCATGTCGACGTGGATGATCTTGCGTTGTTGGCTCAAGGCAACAGTCTCAAAAGGTCGCCAACATGATAGCTGTTGTCGCTAAATGCACACTTGTCCTCACAAATGTACTTATTCATACCTCCCGTAACAGCCCGCGAACGGCGCTTATCTGCAGCTAACATACGCAACCGTCCAGTTAAAACATTTGATTGAACGCAGCTGCTGCAGCATGCTCCGGGGCTCGCAATGGCTTTGGATTACCCCGGATGACCCGTCTGCATGCTTTCTCGCGCGACCAGCTGCTGGCCAGCGCGCGTGGCGAACTTTTCGGCCCCAACAAAGGCCGTCTCCCCAATGACCCGATGCTGATGTTCGACCGCATCACCGAGATCCGCGAGGACGGTGGCGCACACGGCAAGGGCATGATCCGGGCCGAGCTGGATATCCGTCCTGACCTGTGGTTCTTCGGCTGCCACTTCATCGGCGACCCGGTGATGCCGGGCTGCCTGGGCCTGGATGCCATGTGGCAGCTGACCGGCTTCTACCTGACCTGGCTGGGCGCGGAAGGCCGCGGCCGTGCGCTGGGCTGTGGCGAGGTCAAGTTCACCGGCCAGGTGCTGCCCAGCGCCAAGCTGGTGCAGTACGAAATCGATGTCTCGCGCGTGATCAACCGCAAGCTGGTGATGGCACAGACCGACGCCCGCATGTTGGTCGACGGCCGCGAGATCTATACCGCCAAGGACCTGCGCGTAGGTCTGTTCACCTCAACCGAGAGCTTCTGATGCGTCGTGTCGTCATTACCGGCATGGGCATCACGTCCTGCCTTGGCAACGATCTGGATACCGTCTCCAGCGCCCTGCGTGACAGCCGTCCCGGCATCGTCACCCTGCCCGACCACGCCGAAGCCGGCCTGCGCAGCCAGATCGGCGGCAAGGTCGAGATCGACCTGGACGCGCAGGTGGACCGCAAGCTCAAGCGTTTCATGAGCGATGCAGCGGCCTACAGCTATGTCGCCATGCGCGACGCCATTGCCGATGCCGGCCTGGATGAAAGCCAGGTCAGCAACGTGCGCAGCGGCCTGATCGCCGGCTCCGGCGGTGGTTCCAGCGAATGGCAGGTGGAAGCAGCCGATCTGCTGCGCAACCGTGGCGTACGCAAGGTCGGCCCGTACATGGTGCCGCGCACGATGTGCTCGACCGTGTCGGCCAACCTGGCCACGGCCTTCAGCATCAAAGGCCTGAGCTACTCGCTGTCGGCCGCCTGCGCCACCTCGGCGCATTGCATCGGCGCTGCTGCCGACCTGATCCGCCACGGCGCCCAGGACGTGATGTTTGCCGGCGGCGGTGAGGACCTGCACTGGTCGATGAGCGTGATGTTCGACGCCATGGGTGCACTGTCCACCAGCTTCAACGAAACCCCGGCCACCGCGTCGCGTCCGTATGACGCCAACCGCGACGGCTTCGTCATCGCTGGTGGCGCCGGCATGCTGGTGCTGGAAGACTACGATCACGCGATCGCGCGTGGTGCGCGCATCTACGCCGAACTGGTTGGTTACGGCGTGACTTCCGATGGTGCCGACATGGTTGCCCCGTCCGGTGAAGGTGCGGTGCGCTGCATGAAGATGGCGATGGAAGGCCTGGACCGTCCGATCGACTATCTGAACACCCACGGCACCTCGACGCCGCTGGGCGACGTGACCGAGCTGGGCGCAGTGCGCCAGGTGTTTGGTGATGCGGTACCGCCGCTGTCTTCGACCAAGGCGCTGTCAGGCCACTCGTTGGGCGCAGCCAGCGTGCACGAAGCGATCTATTGCCTGCTGATGATGCGTGATGGCTTCATGGCCGGTTCGGCCAACATCGAGACGCTGGACGAGCGTGTGGAAGGCTTCCCGATTCTGCGCAAGACGCAGGATGCGAAGTTGGACACGGTGATGTCGAACAGCTTCGGTTTTGGCGGCACCAATGCAACGTTGATCTTCGGCCGGGTTTGATGGTCGATTGATCTGAGAAAAACAGCCGCGAAAGCGGCTGTTTTTTTGTGCTTCTGCTTCTGCCTTGGCCTTGGCCTTGGCCTTGGCCTTGGCTTTGGCTTTGGCTTTGGCTTTGGCTTTGGCTTTGCCGTTGCTTTGGCTTTGCTGTTGCTCTGGCTTTGCTCTTGCTGTTGCTCTTGCTGTTGCTCTGGCTCTTGCTGTCCCCCTCTCCCGTTTACGGGAGAGGGGTTGGGGTGAGGGGAAGCTTTGGCTCTTCGTTCTTCGCGTTGGCTGTTGCTCTGCTTCTCGGTAAAGCAACAGCAACTGCAAAAAGAAACAACAAGCAGAAGCCGCCCTCACCCCTACCCCTCTCCCGCAGGCGGGAGAGGGGAAAACAGAGCAAGAGCAAAGCCGAGCACGGCCCCCTCAGTCGTAATTACTCAACGCCAGCGACAGCAGTGCCTTGGCCTGCTCGCGCAGGGACTGCGGCTCCACGATCTCCGCGTCCGAGCCGTAATGCAGCACGTCCATCAACAGCTCGCGCGACACGCTGTACGGCACCTTCAATTCATAACGCCCGTCAGCAAGAAACCGCCCCTGCTGCTTGGAATGCCAATGCTCATCGGCCACCCAGCGCGCGGCCTTGGCACTGAACACAATCGTCGCCCAACCCTTGGGCGCACCCGAGAAAATGCCGTAGCTGGCCGCCAACTGCTCGTTCAACTCCTCATCGGCCACATCGCGTGCTGGCTGGTCGAGCAGCCGCGCCTGATGGATACGGTCCACCGCAAAACTGCGTACCGCCTCGCGGTTGTGATCCCAGGCGTCCAGGTACCAGTTGTCGCGGTAATGGGTAATGCGCTGCGGTGACACCGTGCGGCGGGTTGCCTCATCGGTGGAACGTGCGAGGTATTCAAAGGACAGCTGCTTCCGCTCCAGCACGCCGGAAGCCACCGTGCGGAAACTGGCCTCGTCCAGCTTGCGGCCGCGGTGCGGAATCACCCGCACCCGCTCCACCGGCCAATGCGAAGCACCCGCCTGTGCAGCCAGCAGACCTTCGATACGCTGCTGCAGCGGCGCCAGCATCGAGGACAACACCCCGCCGCCGGTCCGCGCCAACAGGTGCTGGGATGCCAGCAAGGCGTGCAGCTCCTCCGAGCTCAGCCACAGGCCCGGCAGCTCGAAGCGGTCGCTTTCCCCACTCAGGTAGCGGAACCCGGCCTCGCCATCGCCCTCCACCGGCGCCATCAGCGCATCACGCAGGAAGGCCAGGTCGCGGTAGACCGTGGCACGGGAACAGCCCAATTCCTCCTGCAACCGCATCACCGTGACCGGATAGCGGGCGGACTTGAGCAGACGATGCAGCGCGTTGATGCGTTCATAGCGGTCCATGCCCGGATTATGTCCGACTCCGGGCTGCAATGGAGCAGGCCAACCACCGCCATAACCGCGGATGAAGCCCCCGGCCCCACCGTGCGCCTGAGGGTCAGGGACCATCCGGTATCATCGCAAGGCCTCCCTTTTCCGTCTCTCCCAAGGAGATCCTCCTGATGTCCCTGCGTGTTTCCCTATTGCTGCCGTTGCTGCTGGCCGCCCCGCTGGCCTGGGCCGAAGACGCTACCGATACCTCCGACCTTGCCGCGATGACCTCGCCGTGGAGCGGCAGTGGCGGCGAGTTGGGCTTTGCCTCGGCCCACGGCAATAGCACCACCGAAAGCTTCAACGGCCGCCTGAAGCTGCGCTACACCGACAATGATTGGATCCACAGCATGGATCTGTTCGGTCTGCGCTCCAGCGCCGAGTACACCGAGACCGCCGACGACGGCAGCACCAGCCGCAAGCGCCAGACCACCGCCAACCGCTACTCCGGCAGCGCCGGCAGCGCCCTGCAGCTGGGTGAGCACCGCCAGCTCACCGCCACCGTGCGTTATGAACGCGACGACTTCGCCACCTACGACCGCCTTGGCACCTTCGGTCTCGGCTACGGTACCCGCCTGATCGACGGCGAGCGCGTCACCCTGGACACCCAGATCGGTCCCGGTGTGCGCCGCACCCACAACTCCGAGACCGACGAGAACCGCACCGGACTGATCGGCCGCGGCCTGTTCGACTTCAAGTTCGGCATCACCGAGAACACCGAGCTGGTCAATTCGCTGCTGGTGGAATCCGGTTCGTACAACACCTTCGCGCAGAACGACTTTGGCGTGTCGGTCAACATGAACAAGCACTTCGCCCTCAAGGCGGGTTGGCAGGCGCGCTACAACAGCGACGTCGCCGACCAGAAGCGCAAGACCGATACGCTGTCCACCATGAACGTGGTCTACAGCTTCAAGTAAGCAGTTGCCGGGCGCATGCCCGGCATTTGCCTCGCTGTAGTGCTGAGCCATGCTCGGCAAGAGGCATTACCGGGCTGGTCTGATGCCAAGCATGGCTCGGCACTACCCCGGGTTTTGTTGGTAGAGCCCCTGTCGAGCATGGCTCGGCACTACCGGCGAGGCGAAAATCAGCGCAGCAGCTCGCCTGCACCACCAGCCAATAGCTGCCGCGCTACTTCGCACCCCAGCGCTTCCGGATCACTCGCCGGGCCCTGCGCCTGTGCACGTACCGCACGGCCATCAGCCACACCGCCGACCAGGCCCTGCAACCAGAGGTCTTCGCCACGCCACTGCGCCAAGCCTGCAACCGGCACATGGCAGCTGCCATCCAGCGCGCGGTTCATCGCCCGCTCCGCTTCCACACAAGTGCGGGTGGAGGCATCGTCCAGCGCCTTGAGCAGCGCAATCGTGCCGGCATCGTCCTGCCGGCATTCAATCGCCACTGCAGCCTGTGCCGGCGCCGGCAGCCAGTGCGGGGCAACCAGGCGATCGCGGATGCGCGCACCAAGTTCCAAGCGTTCCAGGCCGGCGCAGGCCAGGATGATGGCGTCATATTCACCGGCATCCAGCTTGGCCAAGCGGGTGTTGACGTTGCCACGCAGGTCGCGCGACTTGAGATCCGGGCGCAGCGCACGCAGCTGTGCCTGCCGGCGCAGCGACGAAGTGCCGACGCAGGCGCCCTGCGGCAACGCATCCAGCGACGGATAGGTGTTGGAAACGAAGGCATCGGCCGAATCGGCGCGGGTCAGGATCGCCGGCAACACGAACGGCGCCTCCAGCTCCATCGGCACGTCCTTGAGCGAATGCACCGCGCAATCGGCGTCGCCACGCAGCATCGCCAGCTCCAGCTCCTTCAGGAACAGGCCCTTGCCGCCAATGGCGGCCAGCGAGCGGTCGAGGATTTCATCGCCGCGCGTGCTCATCGGCACAAGTTCCACCTGCAGGCCCGGGTGGGCCTGGCGCAGGCGGTCGGCGACGTGTTCGCTCTGCCACAGGGCAAGCGGGCTCTTTCGGGTGGCGATACGCAGGATGCTCATGCGGCCATTATCGCCGCTGCAAGCTCCGGGTCACAGCCGTTCCATCTCGGTCTTCAGCCCGGCAACGCAGCGGCGGCTGATTTCCAGCGGCTGCGGGACATCACGCAGCACCGCCTGCACCAGCCCGGCTGGGGTGCGGCGGACTTCCTGCAACCGATCGCGGGCGATCAGGCAGTTGCGGTGGATTCGGATGAAACGCCCGGAAAACTCGTCTTCCAGCGAGCGCAGCGATTCCTCGATCAGGTCTTCGCCACGCAGGTGGTGCACCACCACGTACTTTTCCTCGGCCTGCAGGTAGAGGATGTCCTCCACCGGCACCAGCCGCAGACTGCCGCGCAGACGCGCGCACAACGCCCGTCGCGGTTGCGTGGCAGCGGCTGGCGCGGCATTGGCACGACCGGCGATGAAGGTGCGGGCACGCTCCAGTGCCGCGCTCAGGCGCTCGGCGCGCACCGGCTTCATCAGGTAGTCGATCGCCGCAGCTTCGAACGCCGACAAGGCATGCGCGTCATAGGCGGTACAGAACACCACCGCTGGGCGCGGCTCAAACCGCGCCAGATGGCGGGCGACCTCCAGACCGTCGATGCCAGGCATGGCGATATCCAGCAACACCAGATCCGGCTGGGTCTGCGCGCAGACCTGCAGGGCGTCATTGCCGTTGGCAGCCTCGCCAACCACCTCCACCCCCGCCAGCTCGGCCAGCAGCGCGCGCAGGCGCTCGCGTGCCAACGGCTCGTCATCGGCGACTACTACCTTCACACCACTACCTCGCTCACGGCTCCCCAGTCGTGGCGACATGGTAGCCGGGTTCGCTGCACGCCGCCGTCAACAATCCGCCAACTGCGGCGCAGCTCACAAACCGATCAGACCTGCGCGAAACGGGCCTGCAGCCAGTCGCCCAAGGCATGGATCTCTTCGCCGCAAACCTGGTGAGCCATCGGATAGCGGTGCCATTCAAGGCCGAAGCCCAAGGTCTTGAGCACCTGTGCGCTGTGCTCGGCGATCTGCAGCGGAATCACCGGATCGGCGCTGCCATGGGCCATGAATATTGGTTGGGCGATAGCGCCATCCACCAGCTGCGACGGTGCGGCGTCCACTTCCGGCAGATAGGTCGACAAGGCCACCAGACCGGCGACCGGCTCACGGCGCTTCAGGCCAGCGGACAGGATGATCGCCCCACCCTGCGAGAAGCCGGCCAGCACGATGCGACTGGCCGGGATGCCGCGCGCCTGTTCACGGGCGATCAGCGCTTCCAGCTGCTCCACAGATTCGGCGACGCCCTTGGCATCGGCGCGGCTGCGGAAATCCATGCTGACGATGTCATACCAGGCACGCATCGGCATGCCGTTGTTGATGCTGACCGGGCGCTTGGGCGCATGCGGGAACACGAAGCGGATCGCCGGCCATTGCGGACGCACCAGCTCGGGCACGATAGGCGCGAAATCATGGCCATCGGCACCCAGTCCATGCAGCCAGATCACCGACCATTCCGGCGACGCGCCGGTTTCCTGCTCCACTGTTTCCAGCATGTGTACGACTCCCAAAGACAGGCAGCAATTATGCCTGCCCGGCACAGCCAAC
Source organism: Stenotrophomonas sp. STEN022 (assembly GCF_056760155.1). NCBI lineage: Bacteria > Pseudomonadati > Pseudomonadota > Gammaproteobacteria > Lysobacterales > Lysobacteraceae > Stenotrophomonas > Stenotrophomonas sp. STEN022. Next base: position 5,109 of record NZ_JBRREG010000077.1, on the reverse strand, counting down.
GGGACGGCCTTGCCGTTTTGTGGGCGCGGCGTACGCCGCGAAGCTGGTCGTGCTGCCGGCTGAAGCCAAACCGCCGACCTGCACAGAGGCTGCAGGCCAAATGGCGGTTGATTGCTATCGGCTTCGTGGCTGACGCCGCTCCCACAACAGCAGCGGCAATCAATCCTGCAGCGGCTCCTTCATCGCAGCCGCACGCAACTCGGCCGCTCGCAGCAGCACCGGTGGCGGGGCGTTCTCTTCCGGGATGCACAGCAGGCCATGCCGGCGCAGCCAGTCGCCTGCCTTGCGCGAGGAGGTCCATGCCACCACCGGTACCGCCAGCGCCATACCGATCACCACCGGCGCCATCCACGCCGCCAGCGGCGGCGACACCATGTATGCGGCCACGCCCATCACCACGCCAAACACACTCAAGCCGCCGTAACTGCGCAGCAAAGCGCTCACCGAAATACTGCCGTCATCACGCTGCTGTGCATCCCAGCCCGAATCCTTGCCGGCCAGCACTTCGGCCACACCGCGCGACTGCACGTACATCACCACCGGCGCCATCAGTGCCGCCAGCACGGTTTCCAGCAGCATCGAAATGAACGCCCTGAATGCACCACCACAACCAATGCGTTCCTTGCGCGAGGTCAGCATCGCCACATAACCCATCAGCTTGGGCGACAGCAGCGCGACCATGGTCACCACGAATACCCAGAACACGCCATCCTGATCCAAGCCGCGCCAGTAACTCGCCGGTGCCATCCGCAGATTCAGATGCAGCTCTTCGGCCAGATCGATACCGCCGTGGATCAGCGGGATGGCAATACCGATCAGCATCAACATCGCCCACATCGGCGCGGTGAAGTAATGGCCAATGCCGATCAACATATGCACGCGGTTGACCCAGTGCAGGCCCGGCGTGCCAACCACCTTGGAGTGCTGCAGGTTGCCCTGGCACCAGCGGCGGTCACGGATCAGCAGATCGGTCAGGGTCGGCGGGCCTTCTTCGTAGCTGCCGTGCAGGTACGGCACCATGTGCGAGGCCCAGCCGCCACGGCGGATCAGCGCCGCCTCGACGAAGTCATGGCTGAGCACGTGGCCGCCAAACGGCTTGCGCCCCGGCAGTTCCGGCAAACCGGCCTGCTCGGCGAAGGCCTGGGTGCGGATCACCGCATTGTGACCCCAGTAATTGCTTTCCGCGCCGTGCCACCAGGCCACACCATAGGCCATCACCGGCCCGTACACGCGGCCACCAAACTGCTGCATGCGAGCGAACGCAGTGCGGCCACCGACCACTGCTGGCAGCGACTGGATCAGGCCGACAGTCGGATGATTTTCCATCGCCGACACCAGCCGCACGATCACGTCACCGGTCATCAAGCTGTCGGCATCGAGGATCAGCATCTGCGGGTAGGCACCGCCGAAGCGCCGCACCCAGTCGGCGATATTGCCGGCCTTGCGCCCGACATTGCTGGCACGGCGGCGGTAATACAGCCGCTCGGCGCCGCCGGTGGCTTCCACCAGGCGCGCGAATACCTGCTCTTCGGCGCGGCCGATGGCGTCGCGGGTGGTGTCGCTGAGCACGTAGAAATCGAAGTGCTCCAGCTGCCCGGTCGCGGCCACCGATTCGTAGATCGCCTGCAGGCCGGCCATCATCCGGCGCGGGTCTTCGTTATAGGTGGGCATCAACAAGGCGGTACGGCTGCGCAGCTGCGGCAGCGGCGTATCCGGGTAGATGCCGAGCTTGCGACGGCCGCGCAGCAGCGCCTGCAGGCCAGCAAGGCTGCTCACGAAGGACATCGCGATCCACGCAAACAGCAGCACGAACAGGCCCAGCAGACAGGCTTCGAGCACGTTGATGCCCCCATTGGACAGCACCCGCGCCATCAACCAGGTGGCCAGCAGCGTGGTCAGCGCGGTGCTGCCAAACACATACAGGCGGCGCAGGCCGATATTGGCTGGTGCGGTCTTCTGCCGTGGCACGTGCAGCGAGCCCGAGCGCAGCGATTGCTCGGGCATGGACAATGGGTGCTCAGCCGGCAACACCGCAATACCGGCATCCAAACCATTATTGGTGGTGACGTTGTTGCTCATTGCTTGCCCCGCTGCGCCATCTGCAGGCAGTCCTGGCGGCACACCTTGCCGTAACGCTGTTTGCTTGCGTGTTGCACCTGAATTCCTTGAAGGAGAAGCTGACCAGCCGGGGAAAACTAGAAGAACCAACTTAAACCTGCGGCAAACGAACCCTGCCGATCGCGATGCGGGAGCCCCCTCGAACCGCCTCGCTGCAGGCGGCAACAGCACCGCCCAGGCCGCTCCAGGGCCAACCGCCGCAATCCCTTGAAGATATTGGCGATGGTGGAATTATCCACCATCAAATCGACAGGTACACCTTTGCCAGTCAGTTTGGCCGGGTTGCCAAAGACGCCTGACCGCGTCTCTCCGGGCATGACACCCGCATGACGCCGACTATGCCAAACCTGCCCGACCTCCGGCCTTCCAGCGGACATGGCAAGGTCAGCGCAGGCCTGGCGATGCGCTCCAGGTGGCCAGGGAGCTGCCAACGCCGCGGCAGCATTGCGCGAACACCACGGAAGCCCGGACACCTTCATATGCATATGTCGCTGCCATGCGCTCGGATTGTCGGCCAGGCCAGGCGCCAGCGTTGATGGCACCTTGGCCATGTGCCGAGCAACCAGGACGCGGCCTGCTGAATTCGGCCAATACCCTCAGCGCGGTCCAGCGCCCCAACACGCGCACACACAACGCAGGCTAAATCCGGCGGTGCACGCAACGCGATCACAACATTGCGCTCACCTGACGCAAACCCGGCAATGCGCAGGCTGAAAGCGTCTGCAGCGAGGCAGACGTCTCCGGAGACTGTTCGTGGACCGCAACCGTGTTGAAGGCACCAAACACGAAATCAAGGGTGCCATGAAGGAAGCTGCTGGGAGAATCACTGGCAACAAGGCCCAGCAGATGGCCGGCAACATGGAGAAAAATGCAGGAAAAGCACAGAAAGCGATGGGCAAGGCTGCAGACGAGGTTAAGCATCGACATTCATGACGAACGCATCACCCAGCAAGAACTGCTTCCGCAACGCATATAACCGGAGCCCGTAGTACCCGGTATCACTGTGCAGCTTCAATGGCGCGACCGTGTGGAAGCCGGCCGCGCCATCACATCATCATCAGGTCAAAACCTGATCAAAGCTCGCGCTCGGACAACAGGCCGATGCGACGGAACCAGATTTCCAACGGCACCGTCACCAGCGGCGGCACCGCCGCCAGCAACGCCAACAATACGGCCCACAGCGGCCAACGCAGCTTCATCCAGGCGTACAGGCTGACCACCACGTAGAACACAAAAGCCAGACCGTGCAGGCGGCCGAACAGCCATACACCCAGCTCGGTGGTGCCGGTACCGTATTTGAGCAGCATGCCGATCAGCAGCCCGGCCCAGGTGACGCCTTCAATCAGTGCGGCGGCGGCAAACAACTTGCCGACGGGGGTCATTGGTTTGGCAGACATCGATTCCATCAGGGGTTCGAAAGAACAGCGATTGTAGGCGAGAATCTATCGCATCCGCGCGCAATCAGATCCATCCCCGTCGCTTGAACCACAGCAGCGGTACCACGATGCTCAGGCCCACTGCGGCCAGCGCGATGGCGTAGCCGTAGTGCCAATGCAGTTCCGGCATCGAGGCGAAGTTCATGCCCCACACCCCGACCAGCACGGTCGGCGGAATACCGACCACCGAGGCCACGGCCATCACCTTCATCACCTCGTTCTGGTCCATGTTGATCAGGCCGAGCACGCTGTCCAGCAGAAATTCGTTGCGATCACCCAATTGCTGCTCGAACTCACTCAGCGACGCCAGATCCTTGACCACCAGCTTGATCCGTTTCGGCGCATCGGCGCCGAACCACTCCGGCGTGGTTTCATCCAGATAGTTCATCATCCGCAGCATGCCGTGCAGGGTGTTATGCAGCGCACCGATGCGCCGTCCCATCGTGCCGACCTCATGCAGCATCTGCTCCAGCCTGCGTGAGGCACGCTTGCCCTTGGGGTTGTTGAAGGCCTGCCTGGAAAACTCACTCATCGTGCTCTCCAGCGATTCCAGCAGATCGGCCAGGCGATCGACGATGTGTTCGATCATGCGCAGGAACAGATCCGCCGAACCGCGGCAGGGATGCTTGCCCAACTCTGCTTCCACGCCTTCCAGTGCGTCCACGCGGTGCTCACGCTGCACCACCAATGCATTGGGCGCGACCACGAAGCCCAGCGGCCCCACGACGTGCTCAACCTCATACTGGAAGCGCGGCAGATTCAGCACCAAGGCCTCGCCTTCCACCCGCACCCGGCTGCTGAACTCGATCTCGCTGATGCCGGCCCGGTCGGGGATGCGGAATCCCACCTGCCGCGACGCCTGCTCCAACTCATCAGGCGTTGGCTGGCACAGGTCAACCCATAACGACGCGGGCGCCGTGCCGCCGGCAGTGGTGGCGAGGGTGCGGCATTGGAGCATGGCGTGATTCCGGTTCCAGACCAGCGCTCATCCTCGTCCCCAGCGCACGCCGAGTAAAGCCACCGACTGCTCAGGCCTGCGACCGCCTCGCCAGCTACGGGCCCAGCAAGGCCGCACCAGCTGTTCGAGCGGGAACAAGACAATACCCCGGGCCCACGGTTGCAAAGCGCGCCCGCCTTCACGCAAGCTCGGCATTCCTTCAACCACCTGTCCAGCCATGCAAGACAACATCATCCAGATCATCCCCGCCGACGGCTGGGTAGCCGTATTCGAAGAAGCCGGCGACGAGAGCGCGCAGAGCCTGGTGTGCTTTGCGGTAGTGGAAGAAGCCGGCAAGCGTGCCGTGCGCCCGATGCTGGCCAACGGCAAGCAGATCAGCTTCGCCGACACCCTGCCCAACTTCGTCCGCGTCGAAGAAGCCGACGCATTCGAAGAAGAGGATGAAGACGAAGAGGACGAGGAAGAAGAAGACGAAGAGGAAGATGAGGAAGAAGAGGCGTAAGCCGCTTCTCCCAAGCTCGCATCAAGCAGCTACCTTGTGGGAGCGGCGCTGAAGCTCCAACTGTAGTGCCGAGCCATGCTCGGCATGGGCATTGC
>NZ_JBRREG010000076.1:0-25150 GCF_056760155.1 Stenotrophomonas sp. STEN022 | reverse complement strand
TTTTGGGCTGGTGTTTTTGTGTTTGGGGTTTGCTTGGGTGTGGGGTGTTTTATTTCTTTTGCCTGTTGTTGGGGTTTTTGCCGCTCCCGCTGTTTGCGTGGGCTCTACAGGGGAAGCGTCCCGTGCGCCGGACCTTCCCGGCCCGGACACCTGACCTGCTTTGCGGCTTATGCCGCTCCTACAAAAGCCTAGCCACCGATCTTCTCAACGGTGCATGTCGTCGGTGGTGAAGCTCTCGCCGCAGCCACATTCGGCCGCTGCGTTGGGATTCTTGAAAGTGAAGGTCTCGCTCAGGCCCTGCTTGCCAAAGTCGATCTCGGTGCCATCCACCAGCGGCAGGCTCTGTGCGTCCACGTAGATGCGCACGCCGTCCTGCTCGAATACGGTGTCGCCCTCGCGCTCATCCTTGGCCAGGTCAGTGACATGGCCCCAGCCCGAACAACCGGTGCGGGTCACGCCAAAACGCAGGCCAAGCGCACCCGGGGTGCCGCTGACGAAACGCTGCACGCGGGAATGGGCGACGGGGGTCAGATGAACAGCCATGATGGGGCGACTCCAGCAGAATTACGGTCCAATTATAGATGGAGGCGGTCCGCCGGACTGCAAGCGCTGATAAATGCTCGCCTGCCCGGGTGTTGAACCGCTAAAATCTCGCATTCACAGATCGAGTCGATCAACAGAGGATTCAAGTCATGACGGTGGTCAGCGTTGCACACGCCCTTGCCGGGAAGTTCCCGGAAGGCGGAGAAGTCACAGTCCGCGGGTGGGTCCGCACGGTGCGCGGCTCGGCTGGACTGGCCTTCGTCAACGTCAGCGATGGCTCGGGCTTTGCCCCGATCCAGGTCGTGGCCACCGAAGCCCTGTCCAATTTCGAAGACATCAAGAAGCTGACCCCAAGCTGCTCGGTGATCGCCACCGGCACGCTGGTCAAGTCGCAGGGCAAGGGCCAGAGCTTCGAGATCCAGGCGCAGAGCCTTGAAATCGTTGGCTGGGTCGAAGACCCGCTGACCTACCCGATCCAGCCCAAGCCGATGTCGCCGGAGTTCCTGCGCGAAGTGGCGCACCTGCGCCCGCGCACCAACCTGTTCGGCGCGGTCACCCGTATCCGCGACTGCCTGTCCAAGGCCGTGCACCGTTACTTCCACGAGAACGGCTTCTACTGGATCAGCACGCCTATCGTCACCAGTTCCGATGCCGAGGGTGCCGGCCAGATGTTCCGCGTCTCCACGCTGGACATGGCCAACCTGCCGCGCACCAGCGATGGCCAGATCGACTTCAGCCGTGACTTCTTCGGCAAGGAAACCTTCCTGACCGTGTCCGGCCAGCTCAACGTCGAGGCTTACTGTCTCGCACTGAGCAAGGTCTATACCTTCGGCCCGACCTTCCGCGCCGAGAACAGCCACACCACCCGCCACTTGGCCGAGTTCTGGATGGTGGAGCCGGAAATCGCCTTCGCCGACCTGGCCGAAAACGCTCGCGTGGCTGAGGATTTCCTGAAGTACCTGTTCCGCGCTGTGCTCGACGAGCGCGCCGACGACATGGCCTTCATCGCAGAACGCGTGCAGAAGGACGCCATCACCCGCCTGGAAGCCTTCGTCAACGCACCGTTCGAGCGCATCGAGTACACCGACGCGATCAGCCTGCTGCAGAAGTCCGGCAAGAAGTTCGACTACCCGGTCGAATGGGGCCTGGACCTGCAGACCGAGCACGAGCGCTGGTTGACCGAGGAGCACGTCGGCCGGCCGGTCGTGGTGACCAACTATCCGGAGCACTTCAAGGCCTTCTACATGCGCCTGAACGATGACGGCAAGACCGTCGCCGCGATGGACGTGCTGGCCCCGGGCATCGGCGAGATCATTGGCGGCAGCCAGCGCGAAGAGCGCCTCAACGTGCTCGACGCACGCATGGCGCAGTTCGGCCTGGATCCGGACCACTACCAGTGGTACCGCGATTTCCGCCGCTATGGTTCGGTGCCGCATGCCGGTTTCGGCCTTGGTTTCGAGCGCCTGGTGGTCTACGTCTGCGGCCTGTCCAACATCCGCGACGCGATCCCCTACCCGCGCGCACCGGGTTCGGCGGAGTACTGATTCATCTGATCCAGTAACAGGAGGCGGCGCCGTTGACCTTGTTCTTCGCTCTTTGCTTCGTCGGCGTGGCCATTGCCGGCCTCAGCGCCTTCCTGATTTTCTGGCCGTTGACGCTGGTCCATATCCGCGACCGGCATCCGGCGCTGGCCACCGAATTTGGTGCCGGCGCCTTTCTCAAACCAGAGTGCCTGCGCTGGCTGCTGGGCCGCGGCTTCACCGGCATCGCCGACCGCTCGCTGTCCGGCTTGGCCACACCCGCCCGCATCGCCCTGCTGGTGATGCTCGGCGGATTGGGCATGGCACTGCTGTTGTGGCTTTTTTCGCAGGTAATGAAATGACTGATTTCGAGAACACTCCCGACCAGTGGTGGCTGGCACAGCTCGGTGGCACCCTGATCTGGGCGCGCCTGCGGGTCCGTCCGGGCGGCACCGCCGAAATCCTGGACAGCGATGGCAACACGCTGAGCTATGACAGTGAAGACACTGCCCGCGCACAGCTGTTTGACGCCGAGTTCGTCGCCTTTGATGGCCTGGACGAAGAAGACGCGTTGCACCGTGGTTTCTCGCTGCACGAAGTGAGCCCACCGCAGGGCGACGACGACAGCTTGCGCGAGCGCATGGTGCAGCTGCTCGGCACCCGGGTCTAAGCGGCCGTTCGTGTTCGCCCAGCGCGCCTTCGTCGAGACCGACCTGCTCTGGCTGGACCGCCTGCTGGCGCGCGATCCGTTTGTGACCCTGCTGACCACCGGCGACGATGGACTACCCGAACTGACCCGCGTGCCGGTGTTGTACCGGCGCGAAGGGCACAAGGTCGAACTGATCGGCCACTGGGCCAGGGCCAACAAACAGTCCCGCCAGCTCGGCCGCGCCAAGGTGTTGGTCAACGGCCCGCAGGGCTATGTCTCGGCCAGCTGGTACCCGGACAAGGAGAGCGCGGCGCGCGTCCCTACCTGGAACTACGCCGCCGCTGAGCTTGTCGGCGAACTGCACAGCTTCGATGACACGGCGGGCTTGGCACAGCTGCTATCGGACACCAGCAATTTCTTCGAGGCCAGGGTCGGCCAGGAATGGCAGTTCGATGCCAGCCTGGACGATCACGCCCCATCGTTGCGCGCCATCGTAGGCTTCCGCCTGGACGTGCAGCAGGTCCAGATCAAGCTGAAGCTGAGCCAGAACCACCCGCAGGCAAACCAGTTGGCGGTGATCGAGGCTTTGCAGGCCCTGGACACGCCTGACGCCCACGAACTCGCGCAGTGGATGCAGCTGTATCGCAGTGAGCACGGCGACCAGTCTGATGCCTGAGCCGCGCCCCGTTTCCCGCGACGCTGCCGCGCAAGCGCGCAGCAGCGCCCTCCCCCTCAAGATCGCAAGGGAAGCTTCACCATGAAAGACATCCATAACCTGCTGCAGAAGAACCGCGAATGGGCGGACCGGATCGAGAAGGAAGATCCCGAATTCTTCCATCAGCTTTCCAAGCAGCAGAGCCCCGAGTACCTGTGGATCGGCTGTTCCGATTCGCGGGTACCGGCCAACCAGATCATCGGCATGGCGCCGGGCGAGATCTTCGTCCACCGCAACATCGCCAACGTGGTGGTGCATACCGACCTGAACTGCCTGAGCGTGATCCAGTACGCCGTGGACCAGCTCAAGATCAAGCACATCCTGATCGTCGGCCACTACGGCTGCGGCGGTGTGCATGCGGCCTTGAACAAGGTGCGCGTCGGCCTCGCCGACAACTGGCTGCGCCACGTCGGTGATGTCGCCCAGAAGCACGACGACATCCTGTCGCAGATCGACGACCCGGAGCTGCGCCACGCGCGCCTGTGCGAGTTGAACGTGATCGAGCAGGTGGTCAACGCCTGCCGCTCGACCATCGTGCAGGACGCATGGGCCCGCGGCCAGAAGCTGATGGTGCACGGCTGGGTCTACAGCCTGCGCGACGGCCGGGTCAGCGAGATGGGTATTGATGTGGGCTCGCCGGAGGAGCTGCAGCCGGCGTACGAGAAGGCATTGTCGTTTGTGCCGCGGAAGGGCAAGCGGCACTGAGCAAAGGAAGACCCTGCCGAAGCAGGCTTCCTCCCCTCTCCCGCCTGCGGGAGAGGGGCTGGGGGTGAGGGCCTACCGCCCCAGCCAAGTCAGGAACCGCCCCGCATCCCCCCGACGGGCACCTTATCCCGAGGGGAGAAGGAAATTCAAAAGCATTGCCCTCCGGGCACCTTGTCCCAGCGGGAGAAGGAAGCCGCCACCCTCACCAAACAGGCCCCGCATGCTCCCCCTACCCCTGAACCTGCTCGGCTGGATCGAAGAACACCGCCATCTCCTGAAGCCGCCGGTCGGCAACAAGATGATCGAGAACGGTGACTTCATCGTCATGGTGGTTGCCGGCCCGAACAGCCGCAACGACTACCACTGGGACGAGGGCCCGGAATGGTTCTTCCAGCTGGAAGGCGAGATGGTGCTGCGCGTGCAGGAAGATGGCGCGGTGCGCGACATCCCGATCCGCGCCGGCGAGATCTTCCTGCTGCCGCCGCGCGTGCCGCATTCGCCGCAGCGCATGCCCGGTTCGATCGGTCTGGTCGTCGAGCGCAAGCGCCTGGACCATGAGCTCGATGGCTTCATGTGGTTCTGCCAGCAATGCAATCACAAGATCTACGAGGAGTTCTTCCACCTGAAGAACATCGAGACCGATCTGCCCAAGGTCTTCGACCGGTTCCATGCATCCATCGAACACCGTACCTGCAGCCAATGCGGGGCCGTGCACCCACTGCCCAAACCGGTCACGCCCGAGGCCTGAGCGACCTTGCGCGGTTACACTGCGGGTACATCCTCGACGTGTCCGCACCGATGAACGAAACGCTGTCACCCGCCCACGCCACCGCGCTTGATGCTGCCGATCCACTGCGCCATCTGCGCAGCCAGTTCCTGATCCCGCAGCACCAGGGTACCGATCAAGCCTATTTCGTCGGCAACTCACTGGGCCTGCAGCCACGCGGCGCTCAGGCGATGGTGCAGGAAGTGATGGACCAGTGGGGCCGCATCGCCGTCGAAGGCCACTTCACCGGTCCGACGCAATGGCTGAGCTATCACCGCCTGGTGCGCGATTCGCTGGCCGGCGTGGTCGGCGCGCTGCCGCATGAAGTGGTGGCAATGAACACGCTGAGCGTGAACCTGCATCTGATGATGGTCAGCTTCTACCGCCCGAGCAGCGAGCGCCCGGCGATCCTGATGGAAGCCGGCGCCTTCCCGACCGACCGCCATGCGGTCGAGGCACAGATCCGCTTCCATGGCTTCAACCCGGCCACCGACCTGATCGAGGTGCAGCCGGACGAAGCCAGCGGCACTATTTCGATGCAGGCCATCGAGCACGCCATCAGCGAACACGGCAAGCGTGTCGCGCTGGTACTGTGGCCGGGCGTGCAGTACCGCACCGGCCAGGTGTTCGACCTCGATGCGATCACCCGCCTCGCTCGTGCGCACGGCGCCAACATCGGCTTCGATCTCGCCCACTCGGTCGGCAACGTGCCGTTGAACCTGCACGATGTCGCGCCGGATTTCGCGGTGTGGTGCCACTACAAATACTTGAATGCCGGTCCGGGTGCGGTTGCCGGCGCCTTCGTGCACGAACGCCATGCCAGCGACACCTCGTTGCCGCGCTTCGCCGGCTGGTGGGGTCATGAGCAGGCCACCCGCTTCCAGATGGCACCGGAGTTCGTGCCCGAGCTGGGCGCGGAAGGCTGGCAGCTGAGTAATCCGCCGGTGCTCGGATTGGCTCCACTGCGAGCATCGCTGGCGCTGTATGACGAGGCCGGCATGGACGCACTGCGCACCAAATCGCTGAAGATCACCGGCTACCTGGAAACCATGGTGCGTGCGCGCCTGGATCATGTGCTGCAGATCATCACGCCTGCCGAACCCGAGCGCCGCGGCTGCCAATTGTCGCTGCGCGTGGCCGGCGGTCGCGCGCAGGGCCGCTCGCTGTTCGAGTACCTGCAATCGGTCGGCGTGCTCGGCGACTGGCGCGAGCCCGATGTCATCCGCATCTCGCCCACGCCTTTGTACAACCGCTACAGCGATGTCTACCGCTTCGTCGACGAAGTGGAAACCTGGGCTGGCGTCTGACCAACGGAATACTGTGACTTGAACACCCCCACCCCACGCAGTCTCACCCTGATCGGCGCCGGCCTGGCCGGTTCCCTGCTCGCCATCCTGCTGTCGCGGCAGGGCTGGAAGATCACCATCTACGAACGGCGCGGTGATCCGCGCATCGCCGACTACGAGTCCGGTCGCTCGATAAATCTCGCACTGGCCGAACGCGGCCGCAATGCCTTGCGCCAGGCCGGCGTCGAAGACGAAGTCATGGCCAAGGCGGTGATGATGCGCGGGCGCATGGTGCACCCGCGCGAAGGCGCGGCCGACCTGCAGCGCTACGGCCGCGATGACAGCGAAGTGATCTGGTCGGTGCACCGCAAGGACCTCAACACCACCTTGCTGCAGCTGGCCGAAGAAGCCGGTGCAACCGTGTATTTCCATCGTCGCCTGCATACCGTGGACTTTGATGCAGGCTATGCACGCTTCATCGATGACCGCGACGACCAGCCACACGACATCCACTTCAACACGCCGTTGATCGGTGCCGATGGCGCTGGCTCGGCGCTGCGTGCAGCGATGAATCGTAAGCTGCCCTTGGGCGAGCGCATCGAGTTCCTCGATCACTCCTACAAGGAACTGGAGATCCCGCCAGCAGCCGATGGCGGCTTCCAGATCGAAGCCAACGCCCTGCACATCTGGCCGCGCGGCAACTACATGTGCATCGCCCTGCCCAACGATGAAGGCACCTTCACCGTCACCTTGTTCCTGCCCAATGAGGGCGAGCCCAGTTTCGCAACGGTGCGCAATGGTGCGGAAGCAGAAGCACTGTTCCAGCGCGACTTCGCTGATGCGCTGCCGTTGATACCGGACCTGCGCGCCGACTGGGAACAGCATCCACCCGGCCTGCTCGGCACGCTGTACCTGGAACGCTGGCATCAGCGCGGCAAGGCCGTGCTGATCGGCGACGCTGCGCATGCGATGGTGCCGTTCCACGGCCAGGGCATGAACTGCGCGTTCGAAGACTGCGTGGTGCTGGCACGCTGCCTGGCCGAGTATCCCGGCACCGAAGCAGCCTTCGCCGCTTTTGAAGCCGAGCGCAAACCCAATGCCGCCGCCATCCAGCAGATGGCCCTGGACAATTATCTGGAGATGCGCGACCGCGTCGCCGACCCGAGCTACCTGCTGCAGCGCGAGCTGGAGCAGGCGCTGCAGGCGCGCTGGCCCACCCGTTTCGTGCCGCATTACACGATGGTCACCTTCCTGCACACGCCGTATGCAGTCGCGCTTGAACGTACCCGTCTGCAGCAGACCATCCTGGCCGACGCCACCGCCGGCCACGACTCGCTCGACAACATCGACTGGGCCGGGTTGGAGCAGGTAATCCATGATCGCCTGCCAGTACTGGAAGGAGCGCACTGATGGCCGAGAGCTTCCTGTTCTACGACCTGGAAACCTTTGGCCAGGACCCGCGTCGCACCCGCATCGCCCAGTTCGCCGCAGTGCGCACCGATGCCAACCTGAAAGTCATCGACGAACCGGTCAGTTTCTACATCAAGCCGGCCGACGACCTGCTACCCTCGCCGGTCGCTACCTTGATCACCGGCATCACCCCGCAGCATGCGTTGGCAGAAGGTGTCAGCGAGGCCGAGGCCTTCGCCCGCATCAACGAGTTGATGAGCAAGCCACAGACCTGCACGCTGGGTTACAACACCTTGCGCTTCGATGACGAGTTTGTGCGCTACGGCCTGTTCCGCAATTTCCATGATCCCTATGAGCGTGAATGGCGCAGCGGCAACTCGCGCTGGGACCTGCTCGACATGTTGCGCTTGGTGCACGCGCTGCGCCCGGACGGCATCAACTGGCCCAAGCGCGAAGACGGCGCCACCTCGTTCAAGCTCGAGCACCTGGCGCTGGCCAATGACGTGCGCGAAGGCGACGCCCACGAAGCACTGTCCGACGTCTATGCCACCATCGGCATGGCCCGGCGCTTCCGTGAGGCACAGCCGCGCATGTGGGACTACGCGCTGCGCCTGCGCGACAAGCGCTATGTCGGCAGCCTGCTCGACGTGGTAGCGATGGAGCCGGTACTGCACATCTCGATGCGCTACCCCGCCAGCCGCCTATGCGCCGCACCGGTGCTGCCATTGGCGCGCCATCCGCATATCAACAACCGGGTCATCGCGTTCGATCTGGAGGGTGATATCGAACCGCTGCTCGAGCTGTCGGTGGAGGAGATCACCGCGCGCCTGTATACCCGCGCGGCCGACCTGCCCGAAGGCCAGCAGCGCATTCCGCTGAAAGAGGTCCATCTCAACAAGGTGCCGGCGCTGGTTGCCTGGAACCATCTGCGCGATGCCGACTTCGAACGCCTGGCCATCGATCCTGCGGTGATTGAAGCCAAGGCCGCGAAACTGCGCGCACTCGCCCCGCAGCTGGCCGAGAAGGCCCGCCAGGTGTTCGCGCGTGAGCGCGTAAATGACGGTCCGATCGACGCCGATGCCTCGTTGTATGACGGCTTCCTGGCCGAAGGTGACAAGGGCCTGCTCAGCAAGGTGCGCACTGCACCGCCGGAAGCATTGGCCGAGCTGGAACAGCGCTTCCGCGATCCGCGCCTGCCCGAACTACTGTTCCGCTACCGCGCCCGCAACCACCCGCAAACCCTGGACGCCACCGCGCGCTCACGCTGGGATGCGTATCGTCAGCAGCGCTTTTCCACCCCGGGCATGGCCGAGCAGACCTTGCCCGAGTACATCGCGCAGATCTCCGAGTTGCGCGAGCAACACAAGGACAACCCGGACTCACTGGCCTTGCTGGATGCCTTGGACCAGTGGCGCCATACCCTGCAGGACACACCATGACCCAGTATTTCAGCGATGCCAGCTTCAAGTTTCTGCGCGGGCTGGCACGCCACAACGACAAAACCTGGTTTGCCGAGCACAAGCAGCAGTACGAAGACCATGTACGCCAGCCCTTCCTGCGCTTGATCACCGACCTGCAGCCAGACCTGAGCGAAGTCAGCACGCACTTCCAGGCCGATCCGCGCACTGTTGGTGGCTCGCTGTTCCGCATCTACCGTGACTCGCGCTTCTCCCACGACAAGGCGCCGTACAAGACCTGGCAGGGGGCTCGCCTGTTCCACGAACGTCGCAAGCAGGTACCGGCGCCGTCGTATTACATCCACCTGGCACCGGGCGAGAGCTTTGTTGGTGCTGGCATCTGGCACCCCGAGCCGGACGTACAGCGCCGCCTGCGCCAGTTCATCCTCGACAACCCCGGCAGCTGGAAGGCCGCCGCGCATGCGCCAGCCACGCGCAAGCGCTACGAGTTCGAGAGCAGCGAAAAGCTGGTGCGGCCGCCGCGCGGCTTCCCGGCCGATTTCGAGTTCATCGAAGACCTCAAACACCGCAACTGGGTGCTGTGGCGTTCGCTGGACGACGAGGTGATGACCGGCCCGCGCCTGCGCCAGACCCTGGCCAAGGACCTGGCCGCACTCGGCCCGTTCGTCGACTACCTGTGCGCCGCGCTGGACCTGGAATTCTGATTGGCGCGGGCTTCACGCAAACCAACCTGGTTTGCGGCACGCTTGGCGGCAACCTTCGACAGGAAGCCGCCATGACCAGCATCCACCTGCAAGTCTGGATCGATGCCCCGCTGGCCACCGTCCATAGCGGCCTGGCCAGCGCCGAGGGACTGAGCCGCTGGTGGATACCGCACCAGCAATCCGTCATCGACGGCGACAGCGTGATCAGCCACAACCCCGGTTCCGGCCATGGCGTGGTTGCGCTGAAGGTGCTGGAGATCATCCCCGAGCGCTGCATCCGCTGGGAAGTGATCAGCCGCCACCCGCCACAAAGCCCGGCCTCGGCCTGGACCGGTACCGAAATCCGCTTCGACCTGTCACGCCGGGCCAGCCCCGGCGCCTGGCGCGGGCTGCCGCACGAAGGCGAGCCGATGACCGTGCTGGAGTTCCATCACCTGGGCTGGAACGGCGACAGCGAGTACCTGGGCTTCTGCAGCCAGGCCTGGGCCGAAACCCTGGTGATGCTGCGCCGTTGGGCCGAAGCCAGCATCCCCGCACATCCCTGATCCCGAGGACAGCAACGCAATGAAGAAGTGGATACTCGCCACCGTCATCGCCATCGCAGTGCTGCTGGCCGCCTACGTGATCGGCGGCCCCTATCTGGCGATCCGCGGCATCAGCCAGGCCATCGAACAGCGTGACACCGGCAAGCTGGCGCGACACGTCGACTTCGGCGCGGTGCGGGTCAACATCAAGGCGCAGATCAACGATTACATCGTGCGCCGCGCCGGCAGCGACATGCAGTCGAGTCTGTTCGGCCAGGTCGCGCTGGGCGTGGCCGGCAACCTCACCGGCGCAGGTGTCGACACCTTCGTCACCCCGCTGGGCATTGCCGCCCTGCTGCAGGGCGACAGCCTGTGGAAGCGGGCCATCGGCGATACCGTCGGCGGCGATACCTGGGCACCGCCCTCGCCGGCCAAGCCGCTGGCCAATACCACCGGCCACTACGAGTCCCTGTCGCGCTACACCGCCACGACCCACCTGGAAGACGGGCGCGAAGTCGTGTTCGTACTCAGTCGCCAGGGGCTGCGCTGGCGACTGACCAATATCCTGTTGCCACTGGGACAGGCCCCGGGCTGACCGGCGCCATCTCCATCAGGCAATCCTGCGCGGCTGCTCCTCGATCACGCTGTCGGCGAGGAAAGCCTCCAGCGAATCATCCATCGCCTGCATCCACGGGGTGTGATGCAGCGGCGCCAACGTGCCGGTCAGCACGGAGCGGTAGCTGTAATTGCGATAACCGAGGATGTCGTCCTTCTTGTCGTGCTTCCACTGTTTGAACAGCGTGGCCACGGCCTCGACGTTGAAGTCCGGGTAGTCGGTGGCATCAAGCAGATCCCGCACGTATTCGGTCTGGAAATCGATGTCCTGCTCGGCCGATGTCGTCGCCTCCTCACGCGCCAGCCAGGCGTCGCTGTCCGCACGCATCGCATCGCTCGCCGGCAGCGTGATCCTGCCAAGGATGACATCGCGCGCATACCAGGCCTGCGCATCGAACATGTTGAAGGTGTAGTACTGGTCCTGCATGCCCAGATAGATCAGCCTGGGGTTGTCGATCCAGAACACACCCTTGTACAGATCACCGGGATACAGGCGATTGCGCGTCCGCAGGGTCAGTGCATCGGGCAGGAACGGAAAATGGTGCTGGTAACCGGTACACAGCACGATCGCATCCACGTCCTTGCTGCTGCCATCGATGAAGTGCGCGGTGTTGCCTTCAACACGCTGCAGCAGGGGTTTTTCTTCAAAGGCAGCCGGCCAGTCGTACCCGGTTGCCGCGCTGCGATAGCTGAAGGTCACCGACTTGGCGCCGTATTTGTAGCACTGCGTGCCGATATCCTCGGCCGAATAGCTGCTCCCTATCAGCAGCAGATCCTTGTCTGCGAATTCGCAGGCGTCACGGAAATCATGCGCATGCAACACGCGGCCGGGGAAGCGATCCACGCCCTCGAAGAACGGCGCATTCGGGGTGGAGAAATGGCCAGTGGCAACGATCACCCGGTCGAACTCCTCGGTCAGCAGCTCGTCTTTCTTCAGGTCGCGCACGGTGACGGTGAAGCGCTCGGTCTCCTCCGAGTAGTCGACCCATTGCACGGCCATGTTGAAGCGGATCTGATCACGTACGCCGCTCTTCTCGATGCGGCCCATGATGTAGTCGCGCAGAACGGCACGAGGCGGATAGGAGGCGATCGGGCGGCCAAAATGCTCTTCGAAACTGTAGTCGGCAAACTCCAGCGCTTCCTTCGGGCCGTTCGACCAGAGGTAGCGGTACATGCTGCCATGCACGGGTTCGCCATAAGCATCCAGCCCGGTACGCCATGTGTAGTTCCACATCCCGCCGAGATCCGATTGCTTTTCAAAGCAGACGATCTCTGGCACTTCAGCCCCACCTCGACGGGCGGATTCAAAGGCACGAAGTTGCGCCAGGCCGCTCGGGCCGGCTCCAAGAATGGCGATACGCATGGTCATTCGGGTTGTTTCTCCTGTGTAGCTGCCATCGCGTAAACGCGACGGCACTGCGCAAGGGCGCGTTATGCGCCGTGCAGGAGAGACAATGCGTCCAGTCCCGCGCGGCGCGCGAAACACCCGGCCGCCACGCAGGGCAGCGCGAAAGGGAATGGCAGGTACATGACGCTACCGGTCGGGGAACAGGCCCCGCCCCTGGATCACCGGGTGGGTGCAGTGCGGGAGGGATCTGCTGCATTCGTGCAGATCAGGACGCGGCAGGATTACCGCTGGTTCAGCTTGGAACCCGCGAAAGCGGCTTCATCCTAGCATGTGGGGAATGTATGGCTGCAACGCCACGCAGACGCCGGATTGTGGGAGCGGCGTAAGCCGCGAAGCTGACCAGGCAAGAATCGCTGAGATCACTGCGATTGCATCGTGCCTGCTGCCGGACAGTTTGCTTGCTTCGCGGCTTATGCCGCTCCCACAACAAACGGCAGGATTAGTCGGGGTTGGCCACGCCATGCGGCACATGGCCAGCAGCCACATGCTGACGTGCACTATCAATGTTGTGCTGCGAATCGTCGAAGAAGATATCGGCACCGAAGGCTTCAAGGAACGGGCCCTTGTGGCGGCCGCCGAGGAACAGCGCTTCATCCAGACGCACGCCCCACTCGCGCAGGGTGCGGATAACCCGCTCATGCGCTGGCGCCGAACGTGCGGTCACAAGCGCGGTGCGAATCGGTGCTGTTTCACCGGCCGGGAATGCCGCCTGCAAGGCATGCAGTGCGGACAGGAAGTTGCGGAACGGGCCACCACTGAGCGGTTCATGCGCGCGCTCACGCTCGTGGCGACCGAATGCCTCCACGCCCTGCTCGCGCGAGATGCGCTCGCTTTCATCACCAAAGATCACCGCGTCACCATCGAAGGCGATGCGCAGCTGGGTCTTGGAACGGCCGGTATCGGTTGCCGCGGCCGAAGCAGCAGCTACCTCCTGCGCGCTCTGCGGCAGGATCGTCGCTGCGGCGATGCCGTTGACCAGCGCACGACGCACCGAGTCCGGGTTGGCCGACAGGAACAGATCGGTGCCGAACGGCTTGACGTAAGGCCAGGTCGGCTCGCCGGCGGTGAAGGTGGCACGCACGATATCCAGCTTGTAGTGCTGGATGGAGTTGAAGATGCGCAGGCCGGTGTCGGCGGAATTGCGCGACAGCAGGATCACCTCCACGCGCGGCGTCTCCACCGGCGCACCATCATTGAGCGCCAACAGCTTGCGCACCACCGGGAAGGCAACGCCAGGCTTGAGCACATCATCCTCGTGCGCCCGCTGGTAGGCGGCATAGGCCTCCAGACCTTCGCGTTCGAACAGGGCGTGGCCTTCTTCGAGATCGAACAGGGCGCGCGAAGTAACCGCAACGGTGAGAAGCCGGGGAGTGTTGTCACCCATGGACGATGAACCCAATACGATCAAGGAACGGGACCCAGTCTACCCGGAAGCGGCCCCGCTGCTGCCATTCCGGCAATCAGACCATGAACTGCTCGCTCAGGATGCGTTCTTCGAGGTTGTGCTCTGGGTCGAACAGCAAGGTCACCTGGCGCTCGCGCGACTCACGGATGATCACTTCCACCACGTCGCGGGTTTCGTGCGAATCGGCGGTGACACTGACCGGGCGCTTGTAAGGATCAAGCACGCGAAAGCGCACTTCGGTCTCGGCCTTGAGGATGGCGCCACGCCAGCGCCGCGGCCGGTACGGCGCCAACGGGGTTAAGGCGATGGTGTTGGAACCCAGCGGCAGGATCGGGCCATGCGCCGAGTAGTTGTATGCGGTGCTGCCAGCGGGGGTGGAGACCAGCACGCCGTCGCAGATCAGTTCTTCCACCCGTTGCTGGCCATTGAGGTCGATGCCGATATGCGCGGCCTGCCGGGTTTGCCTCAGCAGTGATACGTCGTTGTAGGCCAAGGAACCGGTGGTGGTGCCGGATTCGGTCTGGGCGATCATCTCAAGTGGCCGCAGGTAGGCGGGTTCTGCCAGCGCCAGGCGCTCGATCAGGTCGTCTTCGCGATGGTGGTTCATCAGGAAGCCGACCGTACCCAGCTTCATGCCGAACACCGGCTTGCCCTTGCCGCCATGGCGATGCAGGGTCTGCAGCATGAAGCCGTCGCCGCCCAGCGGGCAGATCACGTCCGCGTCTTCCGGGTTGTGATCGCCGTAGCGGGCAGCCAGGCTGACACGGGCCTGCTGTGCGGCCTCGACAGTGCTGGCGAGGAATGCGATTCGTGGGGACACGGGCGCGTCTTTTCGTTCGACTTGGAGGGCGAGGATAACCTGCTGGTGTGTTGGCTGGTGCTTTCGTTTGCTTGGAAACTGAAGGCCAACGGCAAGAGCTTGCCCTCACCCCAACCCCTCTCCCGCAGGCGGGAGAGGGGCTCAAAGCGCCGCGAGCGCACGCATTGCCGGCAACTGCAGCTGTAGCCCCTCTCCCGCCTGCGGGAGAGGGGTTGGGGTGAGGGCAAGCTCTTGATTTTCCCAAAAGAAAACGGGCCCAAAGGGCCCGTTCTCCAAAAACCAACAACCTGCCGACTTAAGCGCCGTGCGCAGCCAGCTGGCCCAAACGCTGCACCGCCACCGACACGGTCGGGTAATCCAGCGTCTTCTGCTCGGCCAGCTCGGCCAGCATTGCCAGGGTGAAGCGCAGGCCGCTGTCATCACGGCCCAACCACGCAGCCACCTTGGCCTCCGCAGTCGCACCCTTCATCGACAGCACCTGGCCAGCCAGCGTGCGCTGGTGTGCAGCCAGCTCGTCGCGCAGCACGCCACGGGCAACCGCATGCCAACGACCGTTGACCTCCAGCGCGTCGATCTGCTCGAACAGCCACGGCATCTGCAGGGCTTCGCCCAGACGGAAATGGACCTTGGACACGTCCACCGGCTTGAGCTTGCGCGGACGCGCCAGTTCGATGATGTCGAACGCCGGCTCCAGGAACTGCAGTTCGGACAGCTGCTGTGCCAGTGCCGCCGGCAATCCCTTCTCCTTCCATGCCACAACGCTGGCCTCATAGGCCGGGCGCTGCGAATCCGGCAGTACGCCCGAGGCGACACGGATGTCGTTGAACGGGCCCTGGTAGCGGTCCACTGCGGCAGTGATGCCCGGCATGGCGCCCGGACGGGTCAGCAGCCAACGCACGAACGAACGCTGCAGCTTCCAGATCACTTCCAGTGCGTCCACCTGCACCGCTTCCGGCAAGGTGCCGTCGAGTGCATCGATCTGCGTCCACAGTGCACGTGCGTCCAGCGTTTCACGGCTGATGGTGTAGGCCTTGGCGACCTCGGCCACGGTGCGGCCGGTGTCTTCCTGCATGCGCATCAGGAAGGTGGCGCCCATGCGGTTGATGGTCTGGTTGGTCACGGCCGTGGCGATGATTTCGCGCTTCAGGCGGTGACGTTCCATTGCATCGGCGTACTTCTTCTGCAGCGGCTGCGGGAAGTAACGCAGCAGCTCCTTGGACAGGTACGGATCTTCCGGGATGTCCGATTCCAGCAACTGCTGGAAGGCGACGATCTTGGAGTACGACAGCAGCACCGCCAGTTCCGGACGGGTCAGGCCCTGGCCGCGCAGCTTGCGTGCCGACAGCTCGGCGTCGGACGGCAGGAACTCGATCTGGCGATCCAGCAGGCCCTGCTTCTCCAGCGTACGGATGAAGTGCTGCTTGGAGCCCAGACGCTTGCTGCTCATCCGCTCCATCAGGCTCAGTGCCTGATTCTGACGGTAGTTGTCCATCAGCACCAGCTCGCCCACCTCGTCGGTCATCGAGGCCAGCAGCTTGTTGCGCTGCTCCACGGTGAGCTTCTTGGCACGCACCACGTCATTGAGCAGGATCTTGATGTTGACTTCGTGATCGGAGGTATCAACACCAGCCGAGTTGTCGATGAAGTCGGTGTTGAGCAGCACGCCAACCTGCGCTGCCTCGATGCGGCCAAGCTGGGTCATGCCCAGGTTGCCGCCCTCGCCCACGATCTTGCAGCGCAGCTCGCCACCGTTGACGCGCAGGCCGTTGTTGGCGCGGTCGCCGACATCGGCATTGGTCTCGGTCGCCGACTTGACGTAGGTGCCGATGCCGCCGTTCCACAGCAGGTCAACCGGCGCCTTCAGCGCGGCATTGATCAGGTCGGTCGGGTTCATCGCCTTGATGCTGGCGTCGATGCCCAGTGCCTCACGCACTTCCGGGGTGATCTCGATGGACTTGAGCGAACGCGGGTAAATGCCGCCGCCCTTGCTGATCAGCTTGCTGTCGTAGTCGGCCCAGCTCGAACGCGGCACCTTGAACATGCGCGCGCGTTCCTTGAACGAGCTGGCAGCCACCGGGTTCGGGTCGAGGAAGATGTGGCGGTGGTCGAAGGCGCAGACCAGGCGGATGTGCTCGGACAGCAGCATGCCGTTGCCGAACACGTCGCCGGACATGTCGCCGACACCGACCACGGTGAAATCCTGCTTCTGGCAGTCGCGGCCCAGTGCACGGAAGTGGCGCTTGACCGACTCCCACGCACCACGCGCGGTGATGCCCATGCCCTTGTGGTCGTAACCGACCGAGCCACCGGAGGCGAACGCGTCGTCAAGCCAGAAACCGTGCGCACGGGCGATGCCGTTGGCGGTGTCGGAGAACGTGGCGGTGCCCTTGTCGGCAGCGACGACCAGATACGGATCGTCCATGTCATGACGCACCACACCCTGCGGCGGCACGATCTTGTTGTTGACGATGTTGTCGGTGATGTCCAGCAGGCCGTTGATGAAGCGCTTGTAGCAGGCCACGCCTTCTGCAAACCACGCATCACGGTCCACCGCTGGGTCCGGCAGCTGCTTGGCGAAGAAGCCGCCCTTGGAGCCGACCGGCACGATCACGGTGTTCTTCACCATCTGTGCCTTGACCAGGCCCAGCACCTCGGTGCGGAAGTCTTCGCGGCGGTCCGACCAGCGCAGGCCACCACGGGCCACCGGGCCGAAACGCAGGTGGGTACCTTCCACACGCGGGCCGCACACGAAGATTTCGCGGTACGGGCGCGGCTTGGGCAGGTCCGGCACCTTGGCGGCGTCGAACTTGAAGCTGATGTAGTCGGCCGGGCCGCCATCGGCGCGGACGCCGTCCTTGCGCACCATGTAGTAGCTGGTACGCAGGGTGGCTTCGATCACGCCGATGAAGCTGCGCAGGATGCGGTCTTCGTCCAGGCTGGACACGCCGTCGAGCAGCTTGATCAGCACGTCGTGGACCAGCGCCATGCGCGCGGCACGGTCGCTCTTGCGGGCCTTGACCACGCCGTCGAGCAGCTTGAGGGTGGCAGCATCGTCGCCGGCCAGTTGCTTGAACTGGGCCAGTTGCGCGTCCAGCACGGCCTTGTCGGCCGCCGGGGTCGGCTCGAAGCGGGCTTCGAACAGCTCCACGATCAGGCGCGCCAGCAGCGGGTAGCGGTTGAAGGTGCCTTCCACATAGGTCTGCGAGAACGGCACACCGATCTGCAGCAGGTACTTGCAGTAGCCACGCAGCATCGACACCTGGCGCCAATCCAGACCAGCACCCAGCACCAGACGGTTGAAACCGTCGTTCTCGGCATCGCCGTGCCAGACGCGGGCGAAGGCATCGCTGAAGGAGGCATTGGCGCTGGCCGGGTCGATCGCACCGATGGTGGATTCGACTTCGAAGTCCTGCACGTACACAGGCGCTTCATCGACCATCAGCTTGTACGGGCGCTCGGCAATCACGCGCAGGCCCATGTTCTCCATCATCGGCAGCACGTCGGACAGCGGAATGTCTTCCAGCTGGCGGTACAGCTTCAGGCGCAGACCATCGACCTCGTCACGACGGATTGCCTGCAGGCTCAGGCGCAGATCGTCCGGACCGGTCAATGCATCCAGCTGGGCGACGTCGGCCGCGGCGATTTCAGCGCTGGAATCCTCGATGTAACCGGCCGGCAGTGCCTTGCCGATACGCGAGGCGATGCGCAGACCTTCGCCTTCGCCGTGGCTGGCGACCAGCGCTTCGCGCAGATCGTCCTGCCAGTTGCGCAGCACGTGGGCCAGGCGCTTCTCCATGCCTTCCACGTCCAGCTCCAGGCTCTGCCCGGCCTTGGGACGCACGATCAGGTGCACCTGCGCCAGCGGCGAGTCGCCCAGCACCACGCTGGAGTCGACGTATTCGCCCTGCAAGGCATCCTTGAGCATGCTTTCAACGCGCAGGCGCACGTCGGTGTTGAAGCGCTCGCGCGGCAGGAACACCAGCGCCGAGATGAAGCGGCTGAACTTGTCGCGGCGCAGGAACAGGCGGCTACGCACGCGCTCCTGCAGGCCGAGCACGCCCATGGCGGTACGGAACAGCTCGTCCTCGCTGGACTGGAACAGCTCTTCGCGCGGCAGCGACTCCAGGATGTGGCGCAGTGCCTTGCCGCTGTGGCTGGACAGGCTCAGGCCCGAACGCGCCATCACGTTTTCATAGCGCTGGCGCACCAGCGGGATTTCCCACGGGCGGCGGTTGTAGGCACTGGAGGTGAACAGGCCGAGGAAGCGCTGCTCGCCGATGATCTTGCCCTTGGCGTCGAATTCCAGCACGCCGATGTAGTCCATGTAGCCGCCGCGGTGGATATGCGAGCGGGCATTGGTCTTGGTCAGGATCAGCGCGTCGTGCAGGCTGCTGGTGGCGTTCAGGCCTTCGGCGGCCAGGCCCTTGACCGGGCGCGCGACCATCGTGTCCTTGCCACGCATCAGACCCAGGCCGGTGCCGTTCTGGGCGACCAGCACTTCTTCCTTGCCCTTCTTCTCCACCTTGTATTCGCGGTAGCCAAAGAAGGTGAAATGGTTGTCGGCGGCCCAGCGCAGGAATTCCTGTGCCTCGGCGCGCGAGGCCTTGCTGACCGGCAACGGACGCTTGCCCAGGTCGTCGGCCAGTGCCACCGCCTTGTCGGTCATCGGCTGCCAATCGTTGACGATGGCGCGCACGTCTTCCAGCGCGCCACTGACGCGCTTGGCAACGGCATCCAGTGCATCGGCCGGCTGGCGATCGATCTCCAGCAGCATCACCGATTCCAGCTTGCCCTCGCCCACGCCGGTCAGCTTGCCAGCCTTGTCGCGGCCGATGCTGATCACCGGATGGCCCAGCACGTGCACGCCAATTCCCTGCTCGGCCAGCGCCAGCGTCACCGTGTCCACCAGGAATGGCATGTCGTCGTTGACGATCTGCAGCACGGTATGTGCCGATTCCCAACCGTCAGCCTTCAGCATCGGGTTGAACACGCGCACGTTGGCCTTGCCCGGCTTGCGGGTGCGGGCGAATTCCAGCATGCCTGCAGCCAGTACCGCCCAATCATCGGCCGAGTGCAGCGTGAACTCATCGGCTTCCATGCGCTTGTAGAACGCCGTAGCAAAAGCCACTGCCTGCGCCTGTGCGGCCGCAGCGGGATAACGCTTCCGCAAGGCTGCAAATACCGGTTCTAGCGAGAGGCCAGCTTCCGCGATGTTCTGCTTCACAGCTGGTTTGGATTTCGTCTTTGCGGACTTGGCAGCACTGTTTTGCGATTTCATGGCAGAGCTTTGGGTGTTGCTCGTTTGGAGAAACCGCGATTGTATCGCTGGTAACAAAAAGAACCTTGCTGCAGGGCCGCATTATCTGCATCGCAATTTGCTGGCGAGCGGTAGCAACAGCCATGGTTTTACTGATAGACGATCCGTAAACGATGTCCGCCACCTGAATCTCATTCGCTCACCGGGCACAGTGAAAGACGAATTACGTTGCGGCGTTTCTGAACTGGACGGTATAGTCCACCGCTTATGCAAACCCCCTCCGCCACCTCCGCGCCAACCGACGCGCGTGACCAGCGCGTGCTCGAAGCAGTGCGCGAGCTATTGGCCAAACAAGGCATACACCTGAGTATGGATTCGATAGCGGCGGCAGCGGGTTGTTCCAAGCAGACGCTCTACAGCCGCTACGGCAGCAAACGCGAGCTGCTGCGGCGGGCGATGCAGCTGCATGTGTCCACCGCGACGGCCGCGTTATCCGTATGTGAAGAAAAGCCGCTGCACGAAACCGTGCTCGACTTTGCCGTCGGCTACCTTGAGCATCGCAACAAGCCCAATGTCCGCCGTACCGCGCAGTTGATCGGTGCCAGCGTGCATGAGTTCCGCGACGAAGCACAGTTCATGTACCAGGGAAGCAACGAAGCCCTCCGCAACCACGTGGCTGAATGGATGCAAACCGAGATGCAGCGCGGACGCCTCAAACATGACGACCCGCATTTCATGGCCGAGCTGTTGATCAGCATGATCGCAGGCCAGGATTTTGAACGACAGCGCTTTCACACCCCCTACCGCGATGATCCACAACAGCGTCGCCGCTGGGCCGAATTTGCCACCGACGGTTTCCTACGCGCCTTTGCGTCTATGTATGAAGCCGCCGCAGTTCCAGATAAAAACAACACCCGGAGTTTCTCCTGATGACCGCCCCACTGCGTCTTCTCGCTCTCACCTGTGCAGCGACACTGAGCCTTGCCGCCTGTAAAAAACCGCAGGAGCAAGCCGCACCGCCTCCGCAGGAGGTTGGCGTCGTCGACGCCAAACCGCAGACCCTGCCGTTGCAACGCGAACTGGTTGGCCGTCTGTCACCGTTCCGGTCGGCTGACGTCCGCGCCCGCGTGGCCGGCGTGCTGCAGAAGCGCGTCTATGAGGAAGGCAGCGCGGTCAAGGAAGGCCAGGTGCTGTTCCTGATCGACCCGGCACCGCTGCAGGCCTCGCTGGCATCAGCGGAAGGTGCACTGGCTTCGGCCCGCGCAACCTATGCCAACGCCCGCGCCACTGCCAACCGCGCCCGTTCGCTAGCACCGCAGAGCTATGTTTCCAAGTCCGACCTGGACAGTGCCGAGGCCGCCGAGCGCTCCTCTGCCGCCGCCGTGCAGCAGGCTGAAGCCGCGGTCACCACCGCCCGCATCAACCTAGGCTATGCCCGCGTCACCGCGCCCATCGCCGGCCAAGCCGGCAAACAGCAGGTCACCGAAGGTGCGTTGGTTGGCCAGGGTGATGTAACCCTGCTGACCACCGTCGACCAGATCGATCCGCTGTATGTGAACTTCTCGATGACCGCCGACGAACTGAGCCTGCTGCGCGCAGCCCAGGACAAGGGCGCGGTGGCACTGGCTGGCGACGGCAAGACCACCGTGCAGGTCAACCTGCCCGACGGCAGTGCCTATGCGCACGAAGGCACCCTGGACTTCTCCTCGACCACGGTTGATCCGGCCACCGGCACGGTGTCACTGCGTGCTCAGCTGCCCAACCCGAACCACATCCTGCTGCCAGGTTCCTTCGTCAGCTTCAAGGCCAACCTGGGCGAGCGCCACAATGCTTTCCTGGTTCCGCAGGCGGCTGTGCAACGTGACACCCAGGGCGGCTACGTGCTGATCGTGGGCAAGGACGGCAAGGTCGTGCGCAAGAACGTTACCCTGGACAACCAGCAGGGCGGCAACTGGCTGGTCTCCTCCGGCCTGGCTGCTGGCGACCAGATCATTGTTTCGGGCTTGCAGAAGGTCAAGGAAGGCGCACCGGCCACGGCCAAGCCATGGCAGCCCGAAGCCGCCAAGCCCGCCGCTGGCGCGCCCGCGGCAGCCCCGGCAAAGAAGGACTAACGGGACTCCGTCATGCCTAAATTCTTCATCGAGCATCCCGTCTTCGCCTGGGTGGTGGCGATCCTGATCTCGCTTGGCGGCGTTATCTCGATCCTCAACCTGGGTATCGAGTCCTACCCCAGCGTGGCGCCGCCGCAGGTGACGGTCACCGCCAACTACCCGGGCGCCAGTGCGTCCACCGCGGAAAAATCGGTCACCCAGGTGATCGAGCAGCAGCTGACCGGCATCGACAACCTGATGTACTTCAGTTCGTCTTCGTCATCGAACGGCCGCGTCACCATCACCCTGACCTTCGACAGCGGCACCGATGCCGACATCGCCCAGGTGCAGGTGCAGAACAAGGTGTCGCTGGCGACGCCGCGCCTGCCCTCGGAAGTGACCAAGCAGGGCGTGGTGGTAGCCAAGGCCAACGCCGGCTTCCTGATGGCCATCGGCGTGCGTTCGGATGACGGTACGGTAGACCGCGACGCGCTGAACGACATCGTCGGCGCGCGCGTGCTGGAACAGGTTTCGCGTGTTCCCGGCGTCGGCAGCACCCAGCAGTTCGGTTCCGAGTACGCCATGCGCGTGTGGCTGAATCCGGAAAAGCTGCAGGGCTATCACCTGTCGGCTACCGACGTGTACAACGCCATCGGCACCCAGAACCTGCAGTTCGCCGCCGGCTCGGTGGGCGGCGACCCGGCGCCCAACGGCCAGGCCTTCACTGCAACCGTGGCCGCCGAAGGCCGCTACAGCTCGCCGGAAGAGTTCGAGAACACCATCCTGCGGGCCAACAACGACGGCAGTGTGGTCAAGCTGAAGGATGTCGCCACGGTTTCCTTCGGTGCGTCCAACTATGGCTTCGACACCAAGTACAACGGCAAGCCGGTGGCGGTGTTCGCCATCCAGCTGCTGCCGGGTGCCAATGCGCTGGACGTGTCCGAGGCCGTGCGCTCGAAGATGGATGAGCTGGCCCCGAGCTTCCCTCCCGGCGTGAGCTGGTTCACCCCGTACGACAGCACCACCTTCGTCACCATCTCGATCGAGGAAGTGGTCCATACCCTGGTCGAGGCCATCATCCTGGTGTTCCTGGTGATGTTGGTGTTCCTGCAGAACTTCCGCGCCACCATCATCCCCACCCTGGTCATACCGGTCGCCTTGCTCGGCACCTTCATGGGCATGCTCGCGATCGGCTTCACCATCAACCAGCTGACCCTGTTCGCAATGGTGCTGGCAATCGGCATCGTGGTCGATGACGCCATCGTCGTCATCGAAAACGTCGAACGCATCATGACCGAGGAAAAGCTCGATCCGAAGCCGGCCACGCAGAAAGCCATGGGCCAGATCACCGGCGCCGTGGTGGCCATCACCGTGGTGCTGGCGGCGGTGTTCATTCCGTCTGCCCTGCAGCCGGGCGCCTCGGGTGAGATCTACAAGCAGTTCGCGCTGACCATCGCCATGGCGATGGCCTTCTCCGCCTTGCTGGCACTGACCTTCACCCCGGCGCTGTGTGCGGCCTTCCTCAAGCCCACCCACAACGACAACCCGAACTGGGTCTACCGCACCTTCAACAAGTACTACGGCAAGCTGGAAAAGAGCTATGTCGGCACCGTTGGTGGCGTCATCAAGCACGCCCCGCGCTGGCTGATGGTGTTCGCCCTGCTGCTGGTACTGTGCGGCTTCCTGTTCACACGCCTGCCGGGCAGCTTCCTGCCGGAAGAAGACCAGGGCTATGCGCTGGCCATCGTGCAGTTGCCGCCGGGTGCCACCAAGACCCGTACCAGCGCCGTGTTCGACCAACTGCTGGGCACCTTGCAGGACGAGGAGGCCTTTGAAGGCCTGATGCAGATCACCGGCTTCAGCTTCATCGGCGCTGGCGAGAACGTAGGTATGGCCTTCGTCCGCCTCAAGGACTGGGACGAGCGCAAGGAAACCGCACCCGAGTTCATCCAGAAGATGAACAAGAAGGCCTACGGCATCAAGGATGCACAGATCTTCTTCGTCAACCTGCCAACCGTGCAGGGTCTGGGTCAGTTCGGCGGCTTCGACATGTGGCTGCAGGACCGTGCCGGTGCCGGCCAGGATGCCTTGATGGATGCGCGCAACACCTTGTTGGGCGCAGCCAGCCAGGACAAATCGCTGGTTGGCGTACGTCCCAATACCCTGGAAAACGCACCGCAGCTGCAGTTGAAGGTTGACCGCGTGCAGGCCCAGGCCATGGGCGTTTCGGTCAATGACGTGTATACCGCCATCCAGATGATGCTGGCGCCGGTGTACGTCAACGACTTCTTCTATGGCGGGCGCATCAAGCGCGTCAACATGCAGGCCGACGCGGCATTCCGCACCGGTCCGGAATCGCTGAACAGCTACTTCGTGCCGAGTTCGTTGAGCAAGGATGCAACTGGCCAGCCGGCGATGATCCCGCTCAGCGCGGTAGTCAAGTCCGAGTGGATCTATGCCCCGCCGGCATTGAACCGCTACAACGGCTATTCGGCAGTCAACATCGTCGGTGCTCCGGCACCGGGCGGCAGCTCCGGTCAGGCCATGAGCACGATGGAACGGCTGGTGCATGACGACCTGCCGGCAGGCTTCGGCTTCGACTGGTCGGGCATGTCCTATCAGGAAATCCTGGCCGGCAACGCCGCAACGCTGCTGATGGTGTTGTCGATCGTGGTGGTGTTCCTGTGCTTGGCGGCGTTGTATGAGAGCTGGTCGATCCCGGTCTCGGTGCTGCTGGTGGTGCCGATCGGCATCCTCGGTGCGGTGGTGTTCTCGCTGATGCGCGGCCTGCCGAACGATCTGTACTTCAAGATCGGCATGGTGACGGTGATTGGTCTGGCGGCAAAGAACGCCATTCTTATCGTCGAGTTTGCGGTGGAACAGCGTGCCGCCGGCAAGACCCTGCGTGAAGCGACCATCGAAGCGGCGCATCTGCGTTTCCGCCCGATCCTGATGACCTCGTTCGCCTTCATCCTGGGCGTTCTGCCGATGGCCATCTCCACCGGTGCCGGCGCCAATGCCCGTCATTCGCTGGGTACAGGCGTTATCGGCGGCATGTTGTTCGCCACCGTGATCGGTGTGCTGCTGATCCCGCTGTTCTTCGTGAGCGTGCGGCGCATGCTCGGTGACAAGTTGGATGAACAGTCCAAGGAGTTCATCGAACAGCACAAAGTGCATGCGGTACAGAAGGACCGCTGATACGAAAAGCCCCGGCAATGCCGGGGCTTTTTTTTGGATGTCCTGTAGTTGGGGGGGGGGGCGGGGGGTGGGGGTGGACGGCGGGCTGCGGGGGGCCGGGGGGCGCGGGGGGGGGAG
>NZ_JBRREG010000075.1:0-25192 GCF_056760155.1 Stenotrophomonas sp. STEN022 | reverse complement strand
ATGGGCGCCCCTCTACGCGGCCCCCGCCCCGCCCAACGGTCGACCCCTCCCCGGGCCGGCCCCCTGCCCGGGCTTGGCCGGCCACTACAGGTGGGGAGTCCAATGCCCTGTCCGACAGGGTTTGGCGCCAGATTTCGGACTTGTTGTAAATAGTTCTTGCATCGTTATTGAGAATCATTATCATCAACTCCGTCCCCAGTACGGAATCACGATGATGTCGGCCCAGCCCGTTATGCTTCGCCCCCGCACCCTCCACCTGCCGCAGCGCCCGGTTCAGTTGTTGCCGGTCGATGGCGTTGTCGATAGCGGTGCCCTGCTCAAGGGTCAGCGCGAGATCGTGATCCAGCACGGCGACAAGTTCTATCGCCTGCGGCATACCAGCAACGACAAGCTGATCCTTACCAAGTAAGCCGCAGCACGGCCGCATTCGCCGCAGCCAGCGTGCTCACGCTTGGCCCCTGAGTGCACAACTCTCTCCCCCCTTGACTGCAGTCTGGTTGCTCCGGCAACCGGGCTGTCTGTCAGGGGTTTTGTTCACTCCACGATTCCAGGCCTCCATGATCCGTCCAACTGTCTTGACTGCTGCCCTGTGGGCGGTGCTGTCGCCCGCGCATGCAGAAAACGTGGCCTTGCCCGTCGCGCATGAATTCGACCGCGTCCAGGTCACCGCCACCCGTACCGAGCGTGCGCTCAGTGATGTCGCTGCAACGGTTGATGTGATTGACCGCGAACAGCTGGACAAGCAGTTGGCCAACGACATCGCCGACCTTGTGCGCTACGAGCCGGGCGTGTCGGTGACTCGCAGCGCCACCCGTTTCGGCCTGGGTGGCTTCCGCATCCGCGGCCTGGATGCCAACCGTGTGCTGATCCAGACCGACGGCATCGCCATGCCGAAGAGCTTCAATATCGGCAGCTTCGCCAACAGCAACCGCAACTTCACCGACCTGGAAACGCTCAAGCGCGTTGAAATCGTGCGCGGCCCGGCCAGTTCGCTGTATGGCTCCGATGCACTCGGTGGCGTGGTGGCCTTCGTCACCAAGGATCCGGCCGACTACCTGAAGGACGGCAAGGACAGCTATGTCGGCCTGAAGTTCGGCTATGACGGCGAGTGGAAAGGCTTGCTGGCCGGTGTCACCGCAGCGTGGGGCAGTGAACATTGGAGCGGCATGGTCAACGTCAATCATCACCAGGGCCAGGAGACGGTCAACAAGGGTGACGTGCGCAGCATGGACTACACCCGCACCGCGCCGAACCCGCAGGAACGCGATGGCCGCAGCGTGCTGGCCAAGCTGGTCTATGCGCCGGATGAAAGCCAGCGCTTCCGCCTGACCGTTGAAGGCAACGAGGACAGCACCGATACCGACGTGTTTTCTTCGGTCAACAACAAGCATCCGGTGGCAGCGTCGCGTACCACCACGGACATGACCGCTCACGACACCCAGAACCGTACGCGCTTGTCTTTCGCCCACGAAATGGATGCGCTGGATGCAGCCTTTGCCGATAGCCTGAACTGGCAGATCTATCGCCAGAACAGCGAAACCAGGCAGGTCACCAACGAAGGCCGCACCAATGGCAGCCGTCGTCATCGTGCCTTCCATTTCGATCAACTGGTGTACGGCGCGCAGCTGCAGTTCAACAAGGCCTTGCAGACCGGCTCGGTCGAGCATGCGCTGACCTGGGGTTTCGATGGCGCCCAGACCGACATCCGCCAGAAGCGTGATGGTTACCAGGTGCTGGCCAACGGCACGATCAGCTCCAACATCTCGCCGGACAACTTCCCGGTGCGCGATTTCCCGATCAGCAAGACCACCGAACTCGGCCTGTACGTGCAGGACGAAATGCGTCTTGCCGATGGTCGCCTGTCGCTGGTGCCGGGCCTGCGCGTTGACCATTACCGGCTCAAGCCCGAGCTGGATGCGATCTTCAGGGAAGACAACCCGAACATGGTAGTGGCCTCGTTGACCAAGACCAGCGTGTCGCCGAAGCTGGGTGTGGTGTGGCGCTTCGATGATCAGTGGTCTGTGTTTGCCGGCTATGCGCATGGTTTCCGTTCGCCGCCGTACAACGACGTCAACCTGGGCTTCACCAATCTGACCTTTGGTTACACCGCCATCCCCAATCCGGACCTCAAGCCGGAAACCAGCAATGGCGTGGAGCTGGGCGTGCGCTATGTCAGCCCGGTCGCTTACATGAGCGTCAGCGGCTACTGGAACGACTACCGCGATTTCATCGAGTCGCAGCGTTATGTCGGCGTCAATGCGCAGGGTCTGATGGTGTTCCAGTCGCAGAACATCGCTGATGCGCGCATCTATGGTGCCGAGCTGAAGGCCGGTGTCGATTTTGGCCAGGTCAGCGATGCATTGAAAGGCTGGGGCCTGCGCAGCGCGGTGGCATGGGCGCATGGGCAGAACCGTACCGCCGATACGCCGCTGGACTCGGTGGACCCGCTGCGCGGCACTGTCGGCCTGTTGTACGACCGCGACGATTGGGGCGTGGAACTGGCTGGCACCTTTGCCCGCCGCAAGGACCGCGTCGCTGCAGCCACGGCTTACCGCCCGGCAGGCTATGGCGTGCTCGACCTGATGGCGCATTGGGAGTTCGCGCCGGGCGCGAAGTTCAATGTCGGCGTGTTCAACCTGACCGATCGCAACTACATCGACTGGTCCAGCATCACCTCGACGCTGGCCGCCAACAGCAGCGTGATTGATCGCTTCAGCAACCCGGGTCGCACGGTTTCGGCCAGCGTCTCGGTGTCCTGGTAAGCAACAACGTTAGCGGTTCCTCCAGGAGCCGGCGAAGGAACGCATCGTGGCCACGGATGGCCATCCCTTCCATTCGCACAAGGAAAACCCATGAAACTGCTTTCCGCCAGCCTGCCGCTGCTGCTTTTCGTCAGCACCGCTGCCAGCGCCGCCACTGCCGATATCGCCCGTGACCACGACAGCATCCTGAAGATGCAGGGTGAGTACACGGTGGACTTCGCCTTCGATGAAACCGTGCTGCTCAAGCCCGGCTACGAACGCGCGTCGGCGATGCGCAGCGGTGGTGATGAAGTGGTGATCGTGGTTGAAGACAGCCCGCAGCGTATCGTGCTGCAGCATCTGCTGGTGGATGCCAAGAGTGGCCATGTCACCAAGCATTGGCGCCAGGACTGGGTCTACGAAGCGCTGCAGCGTTTCGAGTTCACCGCCGACCAGACCTGGACGGTGCGCGCGATTCCAGAAGCACTCAACAAGGGCGCATGGACGCAGTGCGTCTACGAAGTCAGCGACGCACCGCGCTATTGCGGTACTGGTCGCTGGAGCTACAACAACAATGTGCCGACCTGGACCAGTGACCTGAGCTGGCGTCCGTTGCCGCGCCGCGAATACACCAAGCGCAGCGACTACAACGCGCTGGCGGTGGTCAACCAGCACACGCTGACCCCGAATGGCTGGACCCACGAACAGTTCAACACTAAGGTGCAGCGCAACGCCGATGGCAGTCAGGTGGAAATCGCGCGCGAGTTCGGTTTCAACGACTACATCAAGACCACCGAAGTGGACTTCAAGCCTGCGCGCGATTACTGGGCAGCCACTGCTCCGTTCTGGGCGCAGGTACGCCAGCGTTGGGACGGCTTCCTCGGCAAGGCACCGGGCGTGCACCTGAAGACCAAGCTTGATGGCATGGCGATGATCATGCCGCTGTTCCAGCAGGCCGAGGAGATCCAGGGTGGCGCGGCGTTGGACACAGGCAAGATCGATGCGGTGTTCGCCAAATATGTGGAAGCTGCCAGGTAAGTTGGCGCTTGTTCGGCTTTTTTGATCTTGTGGGAGCGGCGTAAGCCGCGAAGCTGATGTTCTATCAGGGGCCAGCAGCCAACCCCTCCCCAACCCTCCCCTTGGCTTCGCCAAAGGGAGGGAGCAAGGGCTGCCGCTCCCACATCCATCATGCCCAGATGCCCCGGGCCTATTCCTTGAACATCAGCAGCGCAGCCACCACGATCAGCGCGAACGCCGCCCAGTGGTTCCACTTCAGCGGCTGCCCCAGGTAGGTGGCGGAAAACACCGCGAAAACCACCAGGGTGATCACTTCCTGCATGCCCTTGAGCTGCGGCGCCGAGTACACCGCACTGCCCATGCGGTTGCCCGGCACCTGCAGGCAGTATTCGAAGAAAGCGATGCCCCAGCTGACCAGGATCACCGTCATCAACGGGGCGGTCTTGAACTTCAGGTGGCCATACCATGCGATGGTCATGAATACGTTGCTGGCCACCAGCAACAGTACCGGGTAGAGGTAGGCAGTAAAGGAGGGGGTGGCCATATCCAGTTTCATCAGGGCGGGTCGCTAGCATAGGGGGCGGTTGGGCGAACGCTTGTCCACATCGAACAAGTTTCAAGCGATACCAATGGCGGCATAAAGCCGTCTTCACACGGAATCCACCAGGAGTGCGGCATCTTTCACAAAGCTGAAGACTAAGGAGGCTCCATGCGACAGACCAAGGAATCGTCCGGGCTGGTATTGGTTGTCGAAGACAACCGCAACATCTCCGAGATGATTGGCGAATACCTGGAAGGCAAGGGGTTTGAGGTGGACTACGCAGCCGATGGCCTGGATGGCTACCGGTTGGCCGCCGAGAACAGTTACGACGTAGTGGTGTTGGACCTGATGCTGCCGCGCTTGGACGGCATCGAAGTATGTCGACGCCTGCGTAACGAAGCACGCAAGTCCACGCCGGTGCTGATGCTGACCGCACGCGACACGCTGGACGACAAGCTCACCGGGCTTGGCTATGGCGCGGATGACTACCTGACCAAGCCCTTCGCGATCCAGGAGCTGGAAGCACGCCTGCGTGCATTGATCCGCCGCGAGCGCCGCCAGGTGGGTGCTGAAGTGCTGAAGGTCGCCGATCTGGTGCTGGACCCGGTCAGCATGCGTGCCACCCGCGCTGGCAGCGAGCTGCAGCTGTCGCCTATCGGCCTGCGCCTGCTCACCATCCTGATGCGCGAATCGCCGAGGGTGGTGACCCGCCAGGAGATCGAACGCGAAATCTGGGGCAATGGCCTGCCTGATTCGGATACCTTGCGCAGCCATCTGTACAACCTGCGCAAGATCATCGACAAGCCGTTTGATCGCCCCTTGCTGCACACCGTGCAGAGTGCCGGTTACCGGATTGCCGACATCGGTCAGTCCATGGGTTGATCTGCAGGGGGCGTGTACTGGCACCTGTGTTATGAAGAACCGCCGCAGAACATGAGTCGCGGCGGTTTTTTCTTGTCAGGTAATTCTGCGACGGCGCCAGTCCAGTCCCTATAATCACCCGGGCTTCGGGGGGGGGCGCATGTCGTACGGGTTACCGCGGAAGATCAGAATGGCATTCATCCTGCAGGCGCTGCTGGCGAGCCTGGCAGTGTTGCTTGGTGGCTATCTGATGGCCTTGGTGATCAAGTACGGCCTGATCAATGCAGTCCTGCAAAGCGAGGCGGAGTACTACTGGCAGCAGAGTGCACAGGCGCCGGATATGGCCCCGCCCAATACGCTGCGCATCCGTGGCTACATGCAGCCTGCAGGGCAATCCGATGCGACGGTACCTGCGCAGCTGCGCTCACTGGCACCGGGGTTTCATGAGCTGGAGTCTTCCGATCAACTGGTACTGGTGGACCAGCACCCGGAGGGTCGGCTGTACCTGGTGTTCCAGCGTTCGCCTGCGCACCGCGCGGCTGTATGGGCGGGGGTGTTGTTGATCCTGCTGGCCATCCACGCGGCGTCGTGGCTGACCTATCGGGCCTCGTCGCGGCTGGTTGCGCCGGTGAGCTGGCTGGCGCGACGGGTATCGCTGTGGGACCCGCGCCACCCCGATGCCAAGGAGCTTGCGCCGGAGCGCTTACCGCCGGAGGTGCAGGGCGAGACCCGGCAATTGGCGTTGGCCCTGCATGACATGGCTGGCAAGGTTGGCGATCACGTGGCACGCGAGCGCAATTTCACCCGTGATGCCAGTCATGAGATGCGTACGCCGCTGACCGTGATCCGCATGGCCAGTGATATGGCCTTGGCCGATTCCGGGCTGACCCCACGATTGCAGCGCAGCCTGCAGCGCATCCAGCGAGCCGGTCGCGATATGGAGGCAGTGATCGACGCCTTCCTGCTGCTGGCCCGCGAGGTGGATGTGGAGCCGCAGTCCGAGCTGTTCGATGTCGGCGAAGTGGTGCGCTACGAAGCCGCCAACGTTGAAGAACTGTTGCAGGGCAAGCAGGTGCAGCTGCGGGTTCTGGTTGAGGGCAGCCAGATGCTGATGGCGCCGCCGCGGGTGATGCACGTGGTAGTGGCCAATCTGCTGCGCAATGCCTGTCTGTACACCGATGTGGGTGAGGTGGAGGTGCGGGTGATGCCGGGCCAGGTGGTGGTCCGCGATACCGGTATCGGCATGAGCAGCGAGGCGCTTGCGCGGATCTTCGACCCCTTCTTCCGGGCCGACGGCGGCCGCCAGCTGGGCGTCGGGTTGGGCATGCCGATCGTACGCCGGCTGTGTGAGCGCTGCGGCTGGCGTATAGAGATAGACAGCCGTGAGGGGCAGGGAACCACCGTGACCCTGCTCTATCGCTGAGATGGGGCTTGGCGGCGGCCCCGGTAAGCAAGGGCCAGATGTGGCAAAATTGGCGGCTAATCTCACGCTACCGGTGTCATTCCCATGAGCGGTTGTTCAGCCTCCAAGGTTTTGCTCGGCCGCGCTGCGGCAACTGGCAAGGTGTCGCATGGCTGATCAGATCGGGCATATGCCGCGTGGCCCCGGACGCATCCTCAAGGCCGCAAAGTGGTCCTGGCAGGGGCTTTGCGCTGCCTGGATGCATGAGTCCTCGTTCCGGCTGGAGGTCTGCCTGTTCGTGGTGCTGGCACCGCTGGCGTTGTGGCTGGGCCAGGGGCCGGTGGAGCAGATCTTGATGATCGGCTCGATGCTGCTGGTGATTGCCATGGAGTTGGCCAACTCGGCCATCGAAGCGGTGATCGAGCGCTACGGCCCGGAATACCACGTGCTGGCTGGCCGCGCCAAGGACATGGGCTCGGCGGCGGTCTTCGTGCTGATGATGAACGTACTGCTGTGCTGGGGCCTGATTCTGCTGCCGCGCGTTTTTTGACACGTCAGCTGCCGAGTGGCGCTGATGCATTGGTTTTATTGAAGGATTGTTCACATGTCTCTTGAGTTTCTAGCCGACCCGAACGTATGGGTCACCCTGTTCATGCTCAGCGCACTGGAAATCGTGCTTGGTATCGACAACCTGGTCTTCATCTCCATCGCGGTCGGGCGCCTGCCCGAGGAGAAGCGCCCGTTGGCGCGTCGCGTCGGCATCGCGGTGGCCTGCATCACCCGCATCCTGCTGCTGATCTCGCTGGCCTACCTGGCGCACATGGAGGCCAACCTGTTCACCGTGGCCGGCATGGGTATCTCCATCCGTGATCTGGTGCTGATCGTGGGCGGCCTGTTCCTGCTCTACAAGGGGACCAAGGAAATCCGCGAACTGGTCACCGGTGGTGAAGACGAAGACCCGACCACGACCAAGGTGGCATCGTCGTTCGGCATGGTGATCGCGCAGATCGCAGTGATCGACATCGTGTTTTCGCTGGACTCGGTGATCACCGCCGTCGGCATCGCCTCGCATGTCCCGGTGATGGTCTGTGCGGTGCTGTTGTCGGTAGCGGTGATGCTGCTGGCGGCCAACCCGCTGGGTCGTTTCATTGATGCCAACCCGACCGTGAAGCTGCTGGCGCTGGCCTTCATCCTGATGGTGGGTGCGGTGCTGGTGCTGGATGGCCTGGACGTGCATGTGCCCAAGCCCTACATCTATGCGGCGATGGGTTTCTCGATCCTCGTGGAATGGCTGAACCTGCTGATGCGGCGCAATGCCAAGGCCCATCACGTACCGGGTTCGGACAACTGGTAAGTGTCTGATTGGCCGGCATCGCCGGCCGACAACAGGACCCAAAGGGCCGGCACTGCCGGCCCTTTTCTTTCGTTTCCATGGGATCGAGCATCGTCAGCTTCGCGGCTGACGCCGCTCCCACAACAGCCTCGCCCGGGGGCTTTGGTCGCCGCTGGTCTTTGCAAACCTTGAACAGGCAACGTGGCATGCTCGGCACTCCAGCCATCCAGGGCCCGACCCATGCGCCAGTACCTTCGCCTGATGTTGCTTGTCATCGCGGTGATTTCCGTTTCCGGCTGTGGCTACAACGCCATCCAGCAGAAGGATGAGGCGGTCAAGGCCGGCTGGTCCGAGGTGGTCAACCAGTACAAGCGCCGTGCCGACCTGATCCCCAACCTGGTCAACACCGTGCAGGGCTATGCCCAGCAGGAGCGTCAGGTGCTTACCGAGGTCACCAATGCCCGCTCCAAGGTCGGGCAGATCCAGGTCAATGCCGACGATGCTGATTCGCTCAAGCAGTTCCAGCAGGCCCAGGGTGAGCTGGGCAGCGCGCTGTCGCGCCTGCTGGTGGTCAGTGAGAACTACCCGACGCTGAAGTCGGACCAGAACTTCCGTGACCTGCAGGCACAGTTGGAAGGCACCGAGAACCGCATCACCGTGGCCCGCGGCCGCTATATCCAGCTGGTGCAGGACTACAACACCTACATCCGCTCGTTCCCGCAGGTGATCACCGCCAAGATGTTCGGCTATGCGGCCAAACCCAACTTCACCGTCGACAACGAGGCGCAGATCGCACAGCCGCCGACCGTGAGCTTCGGCAACCAGCCGGCAGCGCCGCAGCAGACGCCGCCGCAGCCCGCGCCGGCGCAGTGAGCCGCGCGCGATGAGCGCGTTGCTGCAGCGCTTGGGCTTGCTGCTGTGCCTGCTCGGCCTCGGCTGGGCAGGCCCGGCACTGGCCCAGCAGCTGGCGCCGATCCCGCCGCTGGATTCGCCGGTGGTCGATACCACCGGCACCCTCGATGCGGCGAAGAAGCAGGCGTTGGAGCAGCAGGCTATTGCCCTGCAGCAGCGCAAGGGCGCGCAGCTGCAGGTGCTGATCGTGCCGAGCACCCAGCCCGAGGACATCGCCCAGTACAGCACCCGTGTGTTCGACCAGTGGGCGATCGGCCGCAAGGGCGTGGATGATGGCGTGCTGCTGCTGGTGGCCAAGGATGACCGCAGGGTGCGGATCGAGCCGGGCTACGGTCTTGAAGGTGCCATCCCCGATGCAATCGCCAACCGGGTGATCCAGGAATACCTGGTGCCGCACTTCCGCCAGAACGATTACGCCGGAGGTGTTACGGCTGCCAGTGCGGTGCTGGTCAAGATCATCGATGGCGAGGAACTGCCGACACCGGTCAGCAGCAACCGTGATGGTGGCGGTGGCAGCGGTGATTCGATCTTCTTCTTCGCGATCATGATCGGTGTGTTCGCATCCACTTTCATGCGGATGTTGCTGGCCAAGCTGCCGCGGCCGATCCGTGGCGTGGTCTCGGGCCTGATTGCCGGTGCGGCCGGTTGGCTGCTGCTGTCGGTGGTTGGCGGCGGTATTGCCGCGTTGGTGGCCTTCCTGTTGTCGCTGGGCAAGGGTTCCAGCGGTGGCTTTGCCAGCGGTGGTGGCTGGGGCGGTGGAGGCGGCTTCGGTAGCGGCGGCTTTGGCGGAGGCGGTGGAGGCTTCGGCGGAGGTGGCGGTTGGGGCGGTGGTGGTGGACGTTCGGGAGGCGGTGGCGCCTCGGGGAGCTGGTGATGCGCTGGTTACGACATTTCTTTGCTCCCTCGGCGCATGCCGCATTCCCGGAGGCCAGCCTGGACCGGATTGCCCACGCCATTGCCGACGGCGAACGCCTGCACGGCGGACAGGTGATGTTCGCGGTCGAGTCCGACCTGCCGCTTGCCCTGCTGTGGAAGAACACCAGTGCCCGCGCCCGCGCCGAGCACGCCTTCGCGCTGCTGCGCACCTGGGACACCGAGGCCAACAACGGCGTGCTGATCTATCTGCTGCTGGCTGACCATGCCATCGAGATCGTTGCCGACCGTGGCCTGCAGGCGCGGGTGGATGCCGCGCAGTGGCAGCTGATCTGCGATCACCTGCGCGAGCAGCTGAACGTGAATGCCCGCGAGGAAGCCGTGCTGGCGGCGGTGGCCGAAGTCTCGCAGTTGCTGTCGCTGCACTTCCCGCCTGATCCGGCAGGGCGCTCACGCAATGAGTTACCTGACCGCCCGCAGGTGTTTGGCTGAAGCATGGGTTGAGTGGCAAGGGCCGCTACCCCGAGAATAGGGGCTGGTTCGCCTGACAGTGCCCGCATGCTCTTTCTTCATGACATAGACCCCATCGCTTTCTCGCTGGGTCCGATCGATGTGCACTGGTACGGCATCATGTACCTGCTTGGCTTTGCCGCTGCGTGGTGGCTGGGCCGCTTACGCATCCTCGCCGGGCGCTTGCCGGGCGTGGATATGAATGGCTTCTCCGACCTGCTGTTCTACGCGATGCTGGGCGTGGTGCTGGGCGGACGCATCGGCTACATGCTGTTTTACGCAACTGCCGACTTCCTCGCCAATCCGCTGATCCTGCTGCGGGTCTGGGAAGGTGGCATGAGCTTCCACGGTGGCCTGCTTGGTGTGCTGATCGCCGGCTGGTGGTGGACGCGCAAGCACAAGCTGCATTTCTTCGACACCATCGACTTCGTCGCGCCGCTGGTGCCGCTGGGTCTGGGCTTTGGTCGCCTGGGCAACTTCATTGGTGGCGAGCTGTATGGCAAGTTCACCAATGCAGGTTGGGGCGTGATCTTCCCGCATTCGCCGCTCAAGGATGTTCCGGCTGGCTTGCCGGCGATGGAGCAGCTGCTGTCGGCTGCGCAGATCCAGCAGGACTATGCTGCTGGCCTGCTCAGCCAGTACGCACGCCATCCCTCGCAGTTGTACGAAGCGCTGCTGGAAGGCCTGGTGATGTTCCTGGTGCTGTGGTTCTACTCGATGAAGCCGCGCCCGCGCTACGCCGTGTCCGGCCTGTTCGCGTTGATGTACGGCAGCTTCCGCTTCCTGGTCGAGTTCGTGCGCATGCCCGACAACGGCGTGTACGTAGCGTTTGATTGGTTGACCCGTGGCCAGATCCTGAGCCTGCCGTTGATCGTGCTGGGCTTGGTGTTGCTGGCAATGTCGCGCCGCGCGCCGGTGTTGCAGCCGGTGCTTCCATTGGAAGAGAAGAAGGCATGAAGCAATATCTGGATCTGCTGCAGCACGTGATGGAGCACGGCACCGAGAAGTCCGACCGCACCGGCACCGGCACGCGCAGCGTGTTCGGCTGGCAGATGCGTTTCGACCTCAACCAGGGCTTCCCGCTGGTCACCACCAAGAAACTGCACCTGCGCTCGATCATCCATGAGCTGCTGTGGTTCCTGAAGGGCGATACCAATATCGGCTACCTGAAGGACAACAAGGTCAACATCTGGGACGAGTGGGCCGATGCCAATGGCGATCTCGGCCCGGTCTACGGCAAGCAGTGGCGCAGTTGGGCCACCGCCGATGGCCGCGAGATCGACCAGATGCAATGGCTGGTGGACGAGATCAAGCGCAATCCGGATTCGCGCCGGCTGGTGGTCAGCGCCTGGAACGTGGGCGAGCTGTCGCAGATGGCGTTGATGCCCTGCCATAACCTGTTCCAGTTCTATGTGGTCGACGGCAAACTCAGCTGCCAGCTGTACCAGCGCAGCGGCGACATCTTCCTCGGCGTGCCGTTCAACATCGCCAGCTATGCCTTGCTGACGCATATGGTGGCGCAGGCGACCGGGCTGGGTGTGGGTGATTTCGTGCACACGCTGGGCGACGCGCACATCTATTCCAACCATTACGAGCAGGCACGCGAGCAGCTGTCGCGCGAACCGCGCGCGCTGCCCAAGCTGTGGTTGAACCCGGACGTGACCGACCTGTTCGGCTTCCAGTTCGACGACATCCGCATCGACGGCTACGACCCGCATCCGGCAATCAAGGCGCCGGTGGCGGTGTGATGAAGCTGTCGATGATCGCCGCGCTGGACCGCAACCGTGGCATTGGCCATGACAACGCGATGCCGTGGCATCTGCCGGATGACTTCAAGCACTTCAAGGCGCTGACCCTTGGCAAGCCCATCCTGATGGGCCGCAAGACCGCCGAGTCGCTGGGCCGCGCGCTGCCGGGGCGAACCAATCTGGTGTTGACCCGTAGCGGCCAGGTGCCGTTTGCCGGCATGCGAGCGGTGGCTTCGTTGGACGAGGCGCGGGCAATTGCGGCGGGCGAGGGCGCTGACGAGCTGTGCGTGATTGGTGGTGGTGAGATCTATCGGCTGTTGCTGGATCAGGCGACCGACCTGCATCTGACCTGGGTGGATGCCGAGGTGAACGCCGATACGCACTTCCCGGAAGTGGATCCGGCCTTGTGGCGAGAAGCGGAGAGCCAGGCGCATGCGGCGGATGAGCGGCATGCGTTTGCGTTCCGGTTTGTGCATTACGTGCGGCGTTGAGTTGTTTTGAAACTAGAAAGCTAAAAGCTACGAAGCTACCCCTCCCCAACCCTCCCCTTGGCTACGCCAAAGGGAGGGGGTAACAGCCTTGGCTATGCAAGATGGTGCAGCCGGCGAGATCAGCTCCCTCCCTTTGGCGTAGCCAAGGGGAGGGTTGGGGAGGGGTAGCTCTTTGCCCCTTGCATCAGGCGTTCAACGCCTCGCAGGAGACCCATTCACCCCGGCATCCGGTAATGCCCAATGATCGTGTGCAGGAACAA
Organism: Stenotrophomonas sp. STEN022; assembly: GCF_056760155.1. Lineage (NCBI taxonomy): Bacteria > Pseudomonadati > Pseudomonadota > Gammaproteobacteria > Lysobacterales > Lysobacteraceae > Stenotrophomonas > Stenotrophomonas sp. STEN022. The sequence goes on along the minus strand of NZ_JBRREG010000075.1, from coordinate 12,503 downwards.
CAGATCCTGCTCCTGCGTGCCGCGGGCGATGTTGTGCAGCACCAGCGGCGTGCCATCGTCCAATCGCCTGTCCGAGACGATGCCTACGTGCAGCAGCCCATTGCCATTGAGCTTCCACGCCACGATGTCGCCGGCAGCGTAGTCATCGGCGAGGGTGCTTATCGGTAGCTCCCAGCCCTGGCGCTGGAACCAGCGCATCTGGTTGGGGACGCGGCGATGGTCGATGTTCCGATCCGCACGCGAGAGTCCCCATAGCTGCGGGTAGGCGGCGAAGTTCCCATGCATGTCCTCGTGGATGCGCTGCTGCAGGTCAACACCTTGCGTGCGCAGCGCGCGAATCACCACGTCGGTGCAGACACCACGATCAAGCGGTGGATCGCCGTTCGGGTAGCTCAGCGAGAAATAGGCCGGGTCGTAGCGGGTGGTGACCCCGATCTGTGCCCGTGCAGCCGCAACCAGCGGAGGTGAAATGACTTGCGGTGCGGCTGCACTGACCGCCTGCGGCGGTGGGCTTGCCTCGCTACCGTTGGGCTGCGGACGGCAGCCCGCGAGCAGTGCAATGACCATCAGCATCAATGCCGATGGCCAAGGCCTCATGCAGCCGGTCCGTTGTCGTCCGGTGTGGGCGTGCTGTTGTTGCTGTTGTTGCCGTTGTTGTTGCCGTTGTTGTTGCCGTTGCCATTGCGCCCACGCGGACGATGACGGCGCGGGCGTCGGCGTTGTTCGCCGCTGCGCTCGGGGCGGGGCGCTTCGCTGCGCGGTTCTGATTTGGCCTCGGGTCTGGCTTCAACCTTGGCCTCCACACGCGGCTTGCGTGGCGGATGCTGGCCCGGCACCGGCACCGGTACATCTCGGCCCGGCACCTGCACGATGCGCAGGTCTTCGCTGTCCAGCTGCAGTGCGGTGAGCTTGCCACCCCAGACTGCGCCGGTATCGATGGCGTGCACGCCCTGGGTGATGGTCAGGCCCAGCGCTGACCAATGGCCGCAGACCATCTTCAGTTCACGCTCGACCCGGCCAGGTACTTCGAACCACGGATACATGCCTTGCGGCTGGGTGCCCGGCGTGCCCTTGTCTTCCATGCCGATGCGCCCGCTTGGGGTGCAGTAACGCATGCGGGTGAAGATGTTGATGATCGCGCGCGAGCGGTCGTAGCCGCTGAGGCCCGGCGACCATGCCGGCTTGTCGCCATACATGTTGCGGAACAGCTTGCGGTAGCCGTTGCCGTGCAGTTGCAGCTCGACTTCGCGCGCGTGCTTTTCGGCCAGTGCCACGGTCCACTTCGGTGCCAGGCCGGCATGGAACATCATCCAGCCCAGCTCACGGTCGACGTGGGCCAGCTTCTGCATGCGCAGCCAGTCCAACAGCACGTCGCGGTCCTCGGCCAGTACGATGCGCTGCAGGTCCGGGTTGACCTTGCGCTGCTCCTCTTCGCTGCGGGCGCCAATGGCCAGCAGGGAGAGATCGTGGTTGCCGAGCACGGTGACACTGTGTTCGCGCAGTGAATGCACAAGCCGCAGTGTTTCCAGCGACTGGCCGCCGCGGTTGACCAGGTCACCAGCGAACCACAGCTTGTCTGCAGCCGGGTCGAAGTTGATCTTTTCCAGCAAACGCTGGGTGACGTCGTAGCAGCCCTGCAGGTCGCCAATTGCCCAGGTCGCCATCAGTGCAGCGTCCTGGGGATGGCGAGTACGAACGGCGCGATCGGTGCGGCGAACTCGGTGCCGTCGTCGGCGATCATGTCGTAGTGGCCTTGCATGGTGCCGTGCTCGGTGCCGAGCATTACCCCGGAGGTATAACGGAACTCCTCGCCGGGGCGCAGCCGTGGCTGCTCGCCGACCACGCCATCGCCATCGACGATCTCGACCCGGCCTTCGCCGTCGGTGATGCGCCAATGGCGGCTGATCAGCCGCGCCGGCATGGTGCCGCGGTTGTGGATGCGGATCGTGTAGGCGAACGCAAAGCGGCCGTCTTCAGGGGCCGACTGGTCGTCGATGAAACGAGGCGAGACCTCGATCTCGATCGCGTAGTGGCGGGTGTCTTCCATGGGAGGAGTGTAAGCAAAAGCAGGTGATCGGATTGCGTGTTTGCAGCGCTTATTCGTGCGGCAGGTTGGCAAGCCTGATGAAATCGGCAACTTCCAGCTGTTCGGCGCGGGCATCACTGCGTACGCCGGCGGCTTCGAACTGGGCCTGGTCGATGACGCCGTTGAGGGCGTTGCGCAGGGTTTTGCGGCGCTGGCCGAAGGCGGCGCGGACCACATCGGCGAAGCGTTTGCGGTCGTTGATGCCGACGCTGGCGGGGTCGCGCGGGATCAGCCGGACCACGGCCGAATCCACCTTCGGCGGCGGCCGGAATGCGCCTGGCGGCACCACGAACAGCGACTTGACCTCGCAGAATGCCTGCAGCATCACGCTCAAACGGCCGTAGACCTTGCTGCCGGGGCCGGCGGCCATGCGGTCAACCACTTCCTTCTGCAGCATGAAGGTCATGTCCGAGATCGCGGCCGCGTGGTCCAGCGCGTGGAACAGGATCGGCGATGAGATGTTGTAGGGCAGGTTGCCGACCAGGCGGATGCTGGAGCCGGCCGCCAGCTCGGTGAAGTTCACCCGCAATACGTCGCTGTGGACGATGGTCAGCTCGCCCAGCGGCGCAGCCGCTTCGGTCAGCGGTGCGATCAGGTCGCGGTCGAACTCGATGACGGTCAACTTGGGATGGCGGCGCAGCAGCGGGAAGGTGATGGCGCCCTGGCCCGGGCCGATCTCAACCAGACGGTCGTCGCCCTTCGGGTCGACTGCCATGACGATCTTCTCGACGTAATACTTGTCCGCCAGGAAGTGCTGGCCGAGCTGCTTCTTGGCCGGGGCGGTGAAGCCCGTGCGCGGGGAATGATCTGAATTCATGTGCTGATTTTACGTTGTGCAGCCAGCTGCGCGCATAGCGCCGTCGCCGCGAACAGGCTGGAGGGGTCGGCCACGCCCTTGCCGGCGAGGTCCAGGGCGGTGCCATGGTCCACCGCAACGCGCGGGTAGGGCAGGCCCAGGGTGATGTTGGTGGCCTGCTCGAAGCCGCTGTACTTGAGCACTGGCAGGCCCTGGTCGTGGTACATCGCCAGCACAGTGTCGAAACCGGCCAGTTTGGCTGGCAGGAAGGCGGTGTCGGCGGGCAGCGGGCCGATCAGGTTCAGGCCTTCGCCGCGCATCTGCTCGAGCAGCGGGATGATCAGGTCCAGCTCTTCACGGCCGAGATGACCGTCTTCGCCGGCATGCGGGTTGAGCCCGAGCACGGCAATGCGCGGCTGCGCCAGGCCGAAATCGCGGCGCAGGGCTGCGTCGGTGGTGCTGATGACCTTGCGCAGGCTGTCGGCGCTGATGGCGTCGGCGACGTCGCGCAGCGGCAGGTGGGTGGTGGCCAGGGCCACGCGCACGATGTCATTGGCCAGCATCATCACCACTTCGACACCGGCCTGGTTGGCCAGCAGCTCGGTGGTGCCGCTATAGGCAATGCCGCCCTGGTTGATCACCGCCTTGTGCACCGGGCCGGTGACCACACCATCAAGGCTGCCGTCCAGGCAGGCCTGGCCGGCGCCGAGCAGGGCATCGATCACCGCGTGCGCATTGCGTGGGTCGGCGTGGCCGAACTGCGAAGGAGCCGCATTGCGGACTTCGCGCAGGCGCAGGTCGCCGGGACGGTTGGCAGTGGCGTGTTCTGGGAGTAGTTGCAGTGGCAGGTTCAGTGCGCTGGCGGCGGCCTGCAAGGTATCCGGGTCCGCAAACGCCAACAGCCGGCAGTCACTGCGCGGCTGTTGGGCAAGACGTATGCAAAGTTCGGGGCCGATCCCGGAGGGCTCGCCCGGAACCAGAGCGAGCTGGGCAGCCATGGATCAGGGCTTGGCCGGTTCGGCCGGCGTGCTGGTCGAATCCGCAGTGCCCTCGGCGCGGTCGCCGCTGCGGAAGCTGACGTAGGCTTCGCCACGCAGTTCCTGCAGGTAACGGTTGTACTCGTCGTCCAGCTTGCGGCGGCCGATCTGTTCACGGACCTGGGCGCGCTTGTTGTTGTCGCCAACGTCGGTCTGACGGCTGGCCACGCGCTGCACGATATGCCAACCGGCGTCGGTGCGGAACGGAGAGCCCACGCCATTGTCAGTCAGGCTTTCAACCTGCTTGCCGAAGTCCGGGCCGAAGGCGTCGGCCGGGAACCAACCCAGGTCACCGCCCTGGCCACGGCTGTTTGCATCATCGGAGGACTCCTTGGCCACGGCCTGGAAGTCGGCGCCGCCAGCGATGCGCGCACGCAGGGTCTCGATCTTGGCCTTGGCGGCAGCGTCGTCGACCTGATCGGTGACGCGCACCAGGATGTGGCGGGCGTGGTATTCGGTGACCTTTTGGCCGCTGTCGCCAGCGCCGCCGGCATCACGGGTTTCCACCAGCTTGAGCAACTGGAAACCGCTCGGGCCACGGATCGGGCCCAGCACGTCGCCGGCCTTCATGGTCTTGATCTGGTTGGCGAACGCGCTGGGGATTTCGTCGGCACTGCGCCAGCCCAGGTCGCCGCCTTCCAGCGCGTTGGGGCTGTCCGAATAACGGACGGCTGCAGCGGAGAAGTCCAGTTCGCCCTTGTCGAGCAGGCCCTTGACGCCGTCAACCTTGCTCTGGCCGGTGGCGATCTGCTCGGCGGTCGCACCTTCCGGCACGGCAATCAGGATGTGCGCCAGGTGGAACTGGGCACCGCCTGCGTTCTGTTGGGCCAGCGCAGCATCCACTTCGCCTTCGCTGACACTGATGCGGCTCTGTGCAAAGCTCTGACGCAGGCGCTGGGTAATGATTTCCTCGCGCACCGAGTTACGGAAGTCGGAGAAACCGATACCGTCCTGGCTCAGGCGCTGACGCAGGCCATCGACGTTGGTGCCGTTCTGCTGGGCAATGCTGCCGATGGCGTGGTTGAGTTCTTCATCGCTGACGCGGATGCCGCTGCTTTCAGCGCGGGCTACCTGCAGCTTGACCAGTACCAGGCGCTCCAGCACCTGGCGCTCCAGTACCGATTCCGGCGGCAGCTGGGCTTCACGCCCGGCGTACTGGCCCTTGATGTTGGCGACCGCACGCTGCAGTTCGCTCTGCAGGATCACGCCCTCGTCGACGATGGCGGCAATGCGATCCAGCGGCTGCGTCTGCTGCGCAACAGCCGGGGCGGCAACGCCGGAGAACGCCAGCAAGGTGGCGAGGACTGCAGGAAGGGTCTTGGTCATGGAATCTGGTTGGGATCGTAGTCGTCGTCGTTCGCTTCGATGTTGCTCGGCGGAACGAGGTAGAGGTCGTCTCGGTTGTAGCCGAGAATAGCACGGCGCAAGGTGCGGTCCGTGTTCTGCCCGACCGAGCTCAGGCCCTTGAGCACGAACTCGATCTGGAACGAATTGTTGAGGTCACCGTCGCGGTTTTTGACGTAGCGGCGGGCCAGTGCGCGCACCGCCAGGCAGCAGCTGTCCCACTGTACGCCGCCGATGATTTCCAGCGGCTTGCTGTCGACCATGGAGTAGTAGTAGCGGCCAACGACGCTCCAGCGCGGGTTGATCGGATACAAGAAGGAGAAATCAGCCTGCTTCAGCTGCTCCTGACCGGTGGTCGGGTTGCCGCGGTAGCGGTAGCTCAGGTTGATCACGCCGTCTTCGGGCAGCAGGTAGCGTGCGCGTACGCTGGCCAGATCTTCCTTACGGAACTTGGGATTCCACTGGTAGGTAGTGCCCAGGGTCCAACGGTCGGTCATGGCCCAGTTGACGTCAGCCACCCAGGCGGACTTGCTTTCGCTCACCACCGGGTCGCCTGGGTTTACGGTGACCCGTGAGTCTTCGAAATAGCTGATCTGACCAATGCTGGCCGAAAGCTTTTCGCGCCCGTCAGCTTGGCGGATCAAGCGGGTGGTCAGTGCGGTGGTCAGCTGGTTGGCATCGTTCTGGCGGTCAGCGCCAGTGAAGCGCGAGTCGCGGAACAGCTGGCCCCAGCTGAAGGTGAAGGCGCGGGTGTCGAACAATGGCAGGTCCGACTGGTCGCGATAGGGGGTGTTCAGGTAGAACAGCCGCGGTTCCAGCGTATGCAGATAGGACTTGCCTTTGAGCGTAGTCTCACGATCGAAGAACAGGCCCATGTCGATGCTGGCAATGGGCAGGCTGCGGTGAGGTGATGTGTTGCCGCGCAGCTGTTCCGGGGTGGCGGTGGCTGGATCGATGCCGGCTGCACGCAGCTGCTGGGCGCGGATGTCGTCGGCCAGGCCACGTTCCAGGTCATAAGCGGTATAGCGCCAGGCCAGCGTAGGGGTGATGTACCAGGCTGCGCCGCCCAGCGGCATCGAGACGTAGGGCTTGATGTCCAGTCGCGAGCCGCCAAACATCCGGGTGACGTCACCGGTGCGCACATATTCACCATCTGCATCCCGCACCTTGTGGCGGATGTCATCGTGGGTGAAGCGCACTGCTTCGGCATACACGCCGGCCTCGAACCAGTGGCCGAAGCTCTCATCCCAGGTGGCGAACAGGCGCGGCTGGCGGCTGTAAGGCAGGGATTGTTCGGTCAGCGTGTAGTCGGTCAGCTGCCACTCGTCGGCCATGATGCCGGCGGTCCAGGAGCGGCCGGTACCGTACAGGCCGGCGGTGCTCTGTATGTTGGAGGCGGTGATGCCGTTCAGGCGGTTGGAAAAGTCTTCGACGTAACGCTCATCGCTGACCCAGGCCAAGTTGGCGCGGGCCTGCCAGTTCTTGTCGATGTTGTGATAGCCGGTGAACGACAGGCTGCCGCGATCGCGGTCGCGCAATGTGTCGTTCGCCATATAGGTCGTATCCAGCTGGCCACGACCGCCGGAGTACAGATAGCGGAACTCGTTGTCGAGCAGGAGCCCACGCTTGCTCATGTAGCGCGGGGTCAGGGTGTCATCGTAGTTTGGTGCCAGATTGAAGTAGATCGGCTGCGCGTAATCAAAGCCATTTCGGCCAGACAGGCTGATCTTTGGATAGAGCAGGCCGGTCATGCGCCGGTCGTCGATCGGGAACTTGAAGTAGGGCATGTACAGCACGGGTACCTTGCCCACGCGCAGCACTGCATTGCGGGCGGTGCCAAAGCCTTCTTCATTGTCGACATCGATCTGCGGTGCCACCAGCTTCCAGACCGGCTGCGAGGGATCGCAGGTGGTATAGCTGGAGTGGTGCATCTGCCCGGTCGAGCCCTGCAGGTCGACCGAATCGGCAGAGCCGTTGCCGCGACGGGAAACCAGTTGGTAGCGGATATCGCTGATCTTGTGCGAGTCCGTTTCCTGATTGCCCTCGGCGCGCTCGGCGACCATCCGGATCGACGAATCTGAATATCGGACATTGCCCTCGGCAATGTAATTGCCGCTTTCGGTATCCAGGCGCAGGCTGTCGGCGCCCATGAACTGGTCGCCACGCTTGAGCAGCACATTGCCCTGGTATTGGGGTACGGCGCTGGTGCCAGTGAGCTCGTTGCCTTCGATGTCGGTGGGCAACTGCTCGCGGTTGGCCGCTGCGGCGGGATCAGCAGGCGGCGCCTCGTCAAAGGCGGGAAGCGTGTCGGTAGCCGGGCACAGGCCCCAGTTCACCGGCTTATCGTCGGCCCAGGCGGGCAGGCAGATGGCAATGCCCAAGGGCAGGGGTAGCAGGCGGAGAGCTTTGCGCACGCGGTTCGCATTCGGGGGAAAACGGCCGCTAGCTTGCCGCATCGTCTGCATGGGGGCAATGAAAGCCTGCCGGATGGGCCGGGCAGGGTTCATCCATCAACGGCTTGCGAGCAGTTCCTGGACGTGGGCGACGCTGCATTCGCGCAGGGCTTGCAGGTCGTAGCCGCCTTCCAGCATGGATACCACGCGGCCGCTGCCATGGCGTTCGGCGAGCCTGACCAGTTCGGCGGTCAGCCAGCCGAAATCCTCGGTTTCAACCATCAGATCGGCCTGTGGGTCGCGCATATGCGCATCGAAACCGGCCGAAATGAACAGCAGCTGCGGCCGGAATGCCTCGATCTGCGGCAGCATCTCGTCGGCCCAGGTGTTGCGGAAGCGGAACCCACCGCTGCCCGGCGGCAGCAGGATGTTGCAGATATTGCCGACCCCGCGCTCGCGCATATTGCCCGAATACGGGAACAGGCCGGACTGGTGGGTGCTGTAGTAGGCGATCTTGGGCTCAGTTTCGAAGATCGCCTGGGTGCCATTGCCGTGGTGTACGTCGAAATCGACGATGGCGATGCGCTCCAGGCCGTACTTGTCGCGGGCGTAGGCCGCGGCCACGGCGATGTTGTTGAACAGGCAGAAGCCCATCGCGGTATCGGCGGTGGCGTGGTGGCCGGGCGGGCGCACCGCGCAGAACACGTGCTTGTTGCCTTCTTCCAGCATCACCGCGTCGACTGCGGCGACGCCGGCACCGGCCGCATGCAGGGCCGCACTGGCCGAGCCGGGCGAGCTGAAGGTGTCCAGGTCGATGCGCCGCAGCGGCGCGGTCTGCACCTGCAGCACCGAATCGATCAACTCGCGGGTATGCACCCGGGCCAGTTCGCCGAGCTTGGCGGGCGGCGCATTGCGCCATTCCAACTGGTCCGGGAACTCGCCGCGCAGGGCTGAGATGACGGCGTGCAGGCGCTCCGGCGACTCGGGGTGATCGATGCCGGGGTCATGTTCAAGGCAGGCAGGGTGGGTGAATACCAGCATGGCCGCACTGTAACCGTCGACGCCGCGCAGTGCGCGGCGTCGTATGGGAGGGGAGGATCAGCCGTGACGGCGTTCGTGGTTCCACAGTACTTCGCCATGGCCACCGGCCCGGGCAAGTACGCGGGACAACACGAACAGCAGGTCGGACAGGCGGTTCAGATAGCGCACCGCTTCGGCACGGATGTCTTCGACGCGGGCCAGTGCCACGGTTTCACGCTCGGCACGGCGGACGATGGTGCGGGCCAGATGGCAACGCGCCGCGCCTTCGCCGCCAGCTGGCAGGATGAAATCCTTCAGTGGCGGCAGGTCGTCGTTATAGCGGTCCAGCTGCTGCTCCAGCGCATCGATATCGGCGCCGTGGATGGCGGCATGGCCTGGGATGCACAGCTCGCCGCCGAGGTCGAACAACTGGTGCTGGATGGTGGTCAGCAGCGTGCGTACGTCCTCGGGCAGGTCCACGGCCAGCAACACGCCGATGGCCGAGTTGGCCTCGTCGACGGTGCCATACGCGTTGACCCGCAGCGAATCCTTGCCGGTGCGGCTGCCATCACCCAGGCCGGTGCTGCCATCGTCGCCGGTGCGGGTGTAGATCTTGGAGAGGCGGTTACCCATTGCCCGGCGCGCCCTTAGTGGGCGACGCGGCCAGCGGCCGGCTGCTTGCTGATGGCTTCAGCCACAACCTGCACCAGCGCAGCAGCACCGATGTACATGGCGGCGCTCTGCATGTACGGCAGCAGCCAGTCGCTGTAGTTCTTGGCCCAACCAGCGAAGGTCGGCTCGGCGACCGAGGCGCTGATCCAGTAGAAGCTGCCCTGCGCGATCAAATGGCACAGCGCGACCGAACCGATCACGGTGGTGGCCAGCATGCCCAGCGACTTGAGGTTGGCGCTGCGGTAGTAGCGACGCAGCAGCATGCCGCCGGTCCACATTGCGAAATAGGCTGGGATCAGCATCCAGTAAGCGGCCGACACACAGTAGTGCTGCCAGAAGCTCATGCCCTGGTTGGAGATCACCGTCCAGTCAACCACCACCGCCAGACCCATCAGCAGCGGGAACGCCCAGCGGGTCCAGTTGCGCAGGTAAAAGCCGCCAATGAAGAACACCGCCCACGAGGCATCCGGAACCGGTGCGAAGTGATTGAGGCGGGTGCCGGCCATCAGCAGCACGAGCAGGGACAGGATGATGGCGCGTTGGGCATTGGCGGTCATGGTGGCGGTTTCCGTTAATCAGGCCGCCATTCTAGCCGCAGTGGGGGTGAACCGGCGGTTGCGCTGCGGCATGGGCCGGCGACCGGGTGGGTGAAGCCCCGTTATCATTGGCACATGAGCAAGAACCATGACGTAGTGATCGTCGGTGGTGGGCTGGTTGGTGCCAGTCTGGCCATCGCATTGGACCGGTTGGGCCTGGACGTAGGCCTGGTTGAGGCGACCCCGGGCGGCGCGCTGCCGGCGGTGTTCGACCAGCGCAACCTCAGCTTTGCCGCCGCCACGATCAATGCGCTGACCGCGCTGGGGGTGATGCAGAAGCTGGCCAACCCCGGTGGCCCGATCCGCCGCATCCACGTCAGCCGCGCCGGTGATTTCGGCCGGGTGCTGATGCAGGCGGCCGATTACGGGCGTGAGGCGTTTGGCCAGGTGGTGGTGGCGCGCGACTTTGGCGAGGCGCTGGAAGCGCGCCTGGGCGAGCTGCAGCAGCTGACCCGCTACCGCCCGGCGAAATTTGTCGGTCTGGGCGCAAGCAGTGACGGCCGCCGCGAGGTGCTCATTGCCGATGACGCTGGCGAGCAGCGCCTGCAGGCCCGGCTCGTGGTTGGTGCCGACGGCACCCGCAGCGCGGTTCGGCAGGCGCTGGGGATTGACGTCAGCGAACACGATTACCAGCAGACCCTGTTCGTGGCGCGGCTGCGCGCGGCCAAGGCACCGGACGGTTGTGCCTATGAGCGCTTCACCGATACCGGCCCGACCGCATTGCTGCCGCGTGGCGACCGCCACTACGGCGTGGTCCATGGCGTTGCCCGCGATGAGGCCGATGCGGTGATGGCACTGGACGACGCGGCATGGCTGGCGCGGCTGCAGGATGCCGTGGGTTGGCGTGCCGGGCGGCTGCTGGAAAGCGGTCCGCGCAGCGCCTACCCGCTGATCCAGGTGTTGGCGCAGAAGCTGGTTGGCGAGCGCGCGCTGCTGCTGGGCAATGCCGCGCAGACCATCCATCCGCTGGGTGCGCAGGGCTTCAACCTCGGCCTGCGCGATGCGCTGACCCTGGCCGAGCTGATTGGCGACGCCGCGCAGGACCCGGGCAGCGACGACCTGCTGCAGGCCTACGTGGCGCGACGCGGCCCGGACCGCGAGCAGACGTTGGCGTTCTCCGATGGGCTTGCCCGTTTGACCAGCAATGCCACGCCGCTGATGCGGCCGCTGCGCAGCCTGGGTTTTGTCGCCGCGGCACAGGCACCAGCGGTGCAGTCCTTCCTGGTCGGTGGCGCGATGGGCTTCCGCGGGCAGGTGCCCGAGCTGTGCAGGAGTGAAGCGCGATGAGCCGGCGTGGACAGTGGGATGCGGTAGTCGTCGGCGGTGGCGTGGTTGGCGCGGCGTGTGCGCTTGCGCTGGCCGGGGAAGGCCTGCAGGTGGCGATGGTAGAAGGCCGCGAGCCACCGCCGTGGTCGCCACAGAAGCCGGACCTGCGGGTGTTCGCGTTTGCCGCCGATAACGCTGCCCTGCTGGAATCGCTGGGCGTGTGGAAGCAGGTGGATCAGGCCCGCGCCCGCGCGTATCGGCGCATGCGGGTGTGGGATGCCGCTGGTGGTGGCGATCTGACTTTCGATGCCGACACCCTGGGCCGCCGCGAGTTGGGCTGGATTGTCGAGAATGGCCTGCTGGTGGATCGGCTGTGGGCGGCGTTGCCGGCTGCCGGGGTGCAGCTGTATTGCCCGGCACGGGTGGAAGCGATGGAACAGGACGCGCAGGGTGTGCGCCTGCGCCTGGATGATGGCCGTCGGGTCGAGGCCTCGATCGCGATTGCCGCCGATGGCGCCGAATCCACCCTGCGCACCTTGGCAGGCTTGGATGTCAGCCGACATGATTACGGCCAGCGCGGGGTGGTCGCCTATGTGGACAGCGCGCTGCCGAACGAAGACACCGCCTGGCAGCGTTTCCTCGATACCGGTCCGTTGGCGGTGCTGCCGTTCGACCGCAACCGCAGTTCCATTGTCTGGACCTTGCCGGATGCCGAAGCCGAGCGCGTGCTGGCCCTGGATGAGGACAGCTTCAATCGTGAGCTGACCAATGCATTTGCTGGGCGCTTGGGCGAGATGCGCTTGGTCTCGGCGCGCGCTGCGTTCCCGCTGCGCCGGCAATTGGCTAGCGCATATGTCGCCGGGCGCGTGTTGACCTTGGGTGATGCAGCGCACGTGGTGCATCCGCTGGCCGGGCAGGGCGTGAACCTGGGGCTGCGTGATGTCGCTGGCCTGCGTGATCTTGTGCGCGAAGCCAGGCAGCGGCGGCAGGACTGGAGCTCGCCACATCGCCTGCAGCGCTGGGCGCGTACCCGGCGCAGCGAGAACACGGTGGCTGCTTACAGCTTCGATGCGATCAACAAGGTGTTCTCCAACGACGAGATGCACCTGACCCTGGCGCGTGGCGCGCTATTGGGTCTGGCGGGCAAGATGCCGCCACTGATGTCGATGTTCTGGAAACGCGCCTCCGGCCTGTAGGTAATGTAGTGCCGAGCCATGCTCGGCAGAGGTTTTACCGGCGCAACCAAATGTAGTGCCGAGCCACGCTCGGCAAGGGGCTTTACCAGTAATGCCC
>NZ_JBRREG010000074.1:0-26360 GCF_056760155.1 Stenotrophomonas sp. STEN022 | reverse complement strand
CCTACCCGGGCACGCGGGGCTGGGGGGGGGTGTACCGCCGCGATGCGGGCTTCGCTTAAACGCGGCCATAGATGCAATCTTATGGACCCTCTGCTTCGCGGCTTAGGCCGCTCCCACAGACAACAAACAGCAAACAAAAACGGCGCCACAGTTGCCTGTGGCGCCGCCTTCAAACTGCAGCTATCAGAACTTGAACGTGTGGGTCAGCGACACCATCCGGCCACGGCCGGAGAAGTAGTTCTGCCAGCCCGGCAGCTGCGACCAGGTCAGCACGTACTGCTTGTCGAACAGGTTCTCGACGCCCAGTGCCAGCTGGCCATAACGGCCGATGTCGTAGTTCACGCTCAGGTCCCACAGCGCGTAGCCATAGGTGTTCTCTTCGTTCTTGTAGACCGCGTTGTTGGCCGGATTGACGAAGGTCTCACGCAGGTCGCGGCTGAAGGTCTTGCTGACACCCAGGGTTGCGTTGAGGGTATCGGTCGGGGTCCAGGTCACCGAGGCATTCACCTTGTCCGGCGAGATGTCGAGGATGCCCATTTCCTTCTTCAGGCCCGAGCCCGGGTAGTACTGGGTCTGGCCACGGATGCGCGAGTACAGGAAGCTGGCCTTCCACTGCTCGTTGAAGGTCCAGGCGCTGTTCAACTCGAAGCCCTCGATCTCGACCGGTGCGCGGGTCAGGATGAAGTCGTCGGTGGCCTTGTCGATGGTCAGGGTGGAGCCGAAGTCCGAGGTCGAACGGTACACGGATGCACCAATCTGGCCTTGTGCACCACGCCAGTTGAAGCCGATTTCCTTGTTCTCGGTGATCAGCGGCTGCAGGTCAGCGATGCAGGACACGGCCTTGCACGGGCTGCTGGCCTGGATGTTGCGCAGCGGGATGCCGACGTTGGCGATGCCGAAACCTTCGGAGTACGAAGCGAACACCGACCACTGGTCGGTGATGCGCCAGATCGCACCGAAGTTGGGCATGTTGGCCTTGTAGTCCATTTTGCCGCCCTGCACCGGGGTGTGGTCGCGGAAGGCAACGGTGGTGTAGCTGTCGATTTCCAGCTGGCCGTCTTCGCGGCGGATGCCGGCATCCAGGGTCACCGGACCGATGTCCCAGCTCAGCTGCGCATACGGCGCGATGCTGGTGTACTTCATCGGCGGCACCCACAGGCGGTTGGTCAACGCCAGGCGCTGCTCGGCGGTGTCTTCCACCAGGTCCAGGCCGGCACGCAGGCGCAGGCCTTCCACCTTGAACAGCTCGCCATAGGCGTAGCCAAAGCGCAGGCCCTTCTTCTCGCTGTTGATTTCCGACTGGTCCCAGATACGCAGGGCATCATCGGTCGGGGCCGGCTTGGTCAGCTGGCGGTCGTCGCCGTTTTCCGGCACGTAACGCATGGCCTGCTCGGCCCAGTAGGCATCAACGCTCAGGTCGCCGCCGAAGAAATCGGCATTGGTGTACTTCACCGCGAACTGTTCGAAATCGTTGAACTCGGCCAGCGAGCCGGCAATCGAGCCCTTCTCGGCGGTGTTGGTGGTCGGCTTGGTGCAGCCGAGGTCGCCGGCACGGCAACCTTCCACTGGAATGTAGTTGTGCTTGCCGCCGATGTGGAAGTTGCTGTAGCTGGCCTGGATGCGCTGCATCTGGCCTTCGCCAAAGTTGTAGCCACCCTTCATGAACAGGTTCTTGCTGTACGAATCGGACAGCGAACCGGAGGTGTTCAGGCCAACGCGGCGGCCGTTGCCGTCGTAGGAGATGCCACGGTCGATGTAAGCGCCGCTGATCAGGTAGTCGACCGCCTCGCCCTTGAAGGCGTGGGTGACGCCGATCTTGGACTGCGCGCTGTCGTCCTTGAACTGGCTGCTGTAACGGGTGGTGACGGTGGTTTCGTGGCCAGCCACATCCGGGTTCTTGGACAGGTAGTTGATCACGCCACCGGCGCCGCCGATGCCCTCAGCGGCGGACGGGCCATTGATGACTTCGATCCGGCCGATCACGCCCATGTCAGTGAAGGTGCCGTTGCGGCTGCCTTCGCGCAGTGGCGAGCCCTGCGGCACGCCGTCGAACAGGCGCAGCGCGACGCGACCACGCAGGGTCTCACCGGAGTTGCTCATCGCCTGCGAGGATTCGGAATAGCCCGGCACCATGCGCGCGAGAACGGCGGTGGCGTCTTCGGTCAGGTTCAAGGTGCGCTGCACCTGCTCCGGGCTGATCAGGGTGACAGCACCCGGAACCTTGTCGATGGCAACCGGGGTGCGGGTACCGGTGACGATCACCTGGTCCAGCGTGGTGGCGGCATCGCCAGCGTCCTGTGCAAAGGCCGGGCTCATCGCGCTGGCGAGCAGCACGGCGCTGATGGCGGCCGAAAGTGGCTTGATCATGTTGTTCTCTCCCCCAGGTTTGAATGTGTGACGCGACCGGCCTGGGAGCCGGCAGAGCCAAAATGCGATGGGGACTAGCGCCCCTTTGATCCTGCCGTTTGTTGGTTTCGGTCCCCGGCCAGGCGGGCACCGGGCGCAACTCCGACGTTGGGCGAAGCCTAGGCGGCGCCCCGGCGCGATAGAAGCGCACCTGTGTATGTTCAAAGCCTAGGGTTTGTTGCGATTGGGTGACGGCGCCTGCAGGGGCATTACCGGGAAACCCACCTGTAGTGCCGAGCCATGCTCGGCAGAGGCCTTGCCAGGCAATCCAACACCTGTAGTGCCGGGGGGCGGGGCGGGGGGGGGGGGGCCCCCGCAGGGCCCGGGCCCGCGGGGGAGGGCGGGCGCGGCGAGCGCGCGAGGGCGGGTGCCCCCCCCCCCCCGCCCGCCCACCCCCACCCCTCCACCCCCCCCGGGCCGCGCCGCCGCGCCCCCCCGCCCCCCCCCCCACTACGGAACCCCGCTCAGTCGGTAGGCTGCAACAACGCCGTACGCGCTTCATCCAGCAGCACATTGACCTGACGCAGGCGCACCGAGGAGCGTGACCAGACCATGCCGATGCGGCGCGGCTCGCTGGGCTCGGGCAGGGGAATGCGCACTACCGAAATCCCTTCCGGCCACGGCTTTGCCCAATCCGGCACCAGCGACACGCCCAGACCGCGATCGACCATCACCGCAATCGCGTTGAGCGCATTCAGCTCGAACCGTTCGCGCGGCACGATGCCGGCCTTGCGCAGGTATTCGTCTGCCTGCCGGCCGCCCCATTCGTGGCGGTCGTAGCGGATCAGCGGCTCTTCGCGCAGCAGCTGGTGCGGGTCGGCACCGGCCATGCGCGCCGGCGCCAGTACCACCAGCGGCTCTTCACGCAGCAGCTGCCAGTCGCAGGTCTTGGGCAGCGAGAACGGCGCCTGCAGCACCATCGCCGCATCCAGGTCACCCGATTCCACCGCGCCGTACAGGTCGGCCGAATAACCGGGCTTGATGAAGACGTTGATCTCGGGGAACTTGGCCACCATGCGCGCCAGGATGTCCGGCACCAACCCGCCCAGCGCGGTAGGGCAGGCACCCAAGCGCAGCTCGCCGGCCATGCCGCTTTCGTTGGCGACGCTGCGCAGATCAGCCACGTCACGCAGCAGGTCGCGCGCGCGCTGCAGGATGCGTGCACCTTCCTCGGTGACGCTGACGGTGCGGCCAGCGCGGGCGATCAACGGTGCGCCCAGCTCGCGTTCCAGCGTGCGGATCTGCTGGGCGACGGCGGCCGGGGTGATGTGCAGCATGCGCGCCGCCGCGGCCATGGAGCCACGGTCGACCACGGTGACGAAGGTATTGAGGAACTGGGTTTCCACGCGATTAGACCTCTCAGCTGCGCGCCAAACTACACCAGTGGGCGTAGCGGCGCGATCCGACCAACGTCATGGTCTTTGCCGGATCTGGCGCCACGCCGCCGCGGATCAAGGCCGCAGCGGCACGCAGGCCCGCCTTCACACCGCGTCCTGCTTGTAGATGGTCAGGCCCTTCAGCGAACGGTTCGGTGCCGGGAAGAACAGGCTGGCCACATAGCCGATCACGATGCACAGGAAGATCGAGATGGCCAGGTAGAAGTATGGATGCACCAGGTCCATCGACCAGCACAGCAGGGTTAGCGCGATGCTGCCGGCAACGCCGATGGCCACGCCTTGCGAGTTGGCGCGGCGGGTGAACATGCCCAGCGTGTAGGCGCCGGCAAAGCCGCCGCCGAGCAGGCCGGCCAGTTCGATGGACACATCGAACAGCGAGTGGATGTCGTAGCGGCTCATCACCAGTGCGATGCCGATGGCGATCAGGCCAACCAGCACGCCGATCCATTCGGCGAAGCGCACGCTCTGCTTTGGCGTCGGGTTCTTCTTCAGCTTCTCGTAGAAGTCGACCGAGGCCAGGGTGGAGACGCTGTTGATGATGCTGGACAGGGTCGACATGGCAGCGGCGAAGATGCCGGCGATGATCAGGCCAGTGACGCCTGGCGGCAGTTCGGCGGCGATGAACAACGGGAAGGTCGCATCGATCGGCAGCAGCGGGTTCATCCGCTCCGGGTTGTCACGGTAGTAGACCCACAGCGCGGTGCCGATGCCATAGAAGATGAAGCCACCGGGAATCATCATCGCCGCGAAGGTCCACACCGAGCGGCCGGCCTCCTTGTCGGACTTGGTCGACAGCACGCGCTGCATCAGCACCTGGTCCTTGGGGAAGGTCAGCACCACGTCGAACAGCACCAGGAAGATGAAGCCCCAGACCGTCGCTTTGGTCAGGTCGAAGCTGAAGTCGAACAGCTGCGTCTTGTTCTCGGCCATGGCCGTGGCGACGAACTCCGGTACGCCGCCATTGATCTGGTAGATGATGTAGCCGATGGCGAAGATGGCGCCGC
This sequence comes from Stenotrophomonas sp. STEN022, assembly GCF_056760155.1. Taxonomy (NCBI): domain Bacteria; kingdom Pseudomonadati; phylum Pseudomonadota; class Gammaproteobacteria; order Lysobacterales; family Lysobacteraceae; genus Stenotrophomonas; species Stenotrophomonas sp. STEN022. Next base: position 21,553 of record NZ_JBRREG010000074.1, on the reverse strand, counting down.
CGAACATCACGAACACCTGCACGAAGTCGGTCCAGATGACCGCCTTCATGCCGCCCATGGTGGTGTAGATGATGGTGAAGATGCCCATCATCATGATGCTCCACACCACGTCCAGGCCGGTGATGGTGGAGATGGCCAGGGCCGGCAGGAACAGGATCACGCTCATCCGGCTGCCGATCTGCATGACGATGCACAGTGCGCTGGCGAGCATGCGGATGGCTGGGTGGAAGCGGGTTTCCAGATAGGAGAACACGCTCATCAAATCCAGCCGACGCAGCAACGGCACGATCCAGATCGCGACGAATATCAGGCCGACTACCGCAATCAGGTTGTTGGTGAGGTATTGCCAGTTGGTTTCAAAGGCCTTGGCCGGAATGGCGATGAAGCTGATTGAACTTGTGTTCGTCGCGTACAGGCTCACGCCCGCCGCCCAGAACGGAATGCTGCGGCCACCGACGAAGAAGTCGGAAGTGCTGCCGTGTTTCTCCTGGAAGTAGAACCAGGCACCGATGCCCAGCATGGCGGCCAGGTAGACCACGATCACGGCCCAGTCCAGCCAGCGCAGCAGGTGCTTGCTGCCCTGCATCTCGAAGCGCTGCAGGTTGCCGTCGGCATCAGCCCAGGCCAAGCCATTGCCAATCCCGGCAATGGTCGAGGGAGCGGCGGCCTGGGTATCGGCCAGGGTCATCCAGGCGCTGGTGATGGTGTGGAAGGTGCGCGCATTGGTCTGCCCGGTGCTGTCCCGCACCTGCATCAACAGGTGGGCCTGGCCGAGCGTGCGCAGCGAGCCGCGCAGCACCGTGCCCGCGATGGCCGGCATCTGCGCCCAGCCCCTGTCGCTGTTCCAACGCCACAGTTGCTGGGCCTGGTCATCGCCGACCACGGCGTACAAAGCACCCTTCTGGCCCTGCAGTGCGACTGCGGGGGCTGCACCCGGCCAGATGGTCTGTGGCTGCCAGCTGGCGCCGTTGGTGGCCTTGCGCAACAACTGCCCGTTGCCTGCGGCATCGGTGCCGGCAACGTACAACGCAGCATCCAGCCGCGTGAGTTGTGCCTGTTGCAGTGGCGCGGGCAGCGGGATGGCGGCAGAAGCGATCAATGCGTTGCCGCTCAGCTGCACCTGTGCCACGCGATCGCTGCTGCCCTTGGCGTCACCGAGTAGCAGCCAGTTGCCGGTGCTGCCGTGGAGGGCGGAAAGGTCCAGCCCACGGCTGTCCACCATCGTCCACGCCTTGCTGTCCTTGCCCAGCGCCCACAGCTGCTTGCCAGACACCGCCATCAGGCGACCGTCGATATCCAGCAATTGCTGTACCGGTTGGCTTTCGGGCAGTGCTGGCAACGACGTGCGGCTCACCGAGGTCAGGCTGTCGGCCGAGGCAACACCCGCCAAGGCCATCAGCGTGATGGTCAGCAGCAGGCGCAGGCCAAGGTGGCAACGCTTGAACATGGCAGCGGGAGAGAAGGCTGCGTGATTGGACATGGGTGGAACCCCGGAACGAAGACAAGGAGGGTGGCGCAACCACCCCGAGGAAAGGGAAATCAGGGCTGGTTGGCGCCAACAAGCAGGGCTTCGGCCCGGCGCAGGTAGGGCACATCGATCATGCGTCCTTCGAACAGGAACGCACCGCGGCCCAGATCGCTGGCCGCCTGCGCGGCGGCAACGATGCGCCGTGCTTCGTCCAGCTCGGCCTCGGCCACGCTGAAGATCACATTGGCCTGGCCCACCTGGCGCGGATGGATGCAGCTCTTGCCGATATAGCCCAACTGCTGCGCGAGCATGGCCTCGGTACGGAAGCCCTCGGCATCGGCCACATCCGGCCAAGCCCCGTCACAGGCGAACACGCCCGCTTCGGTGGCGGCCATTTTCACCGCGAACAGCACCGCATGCACATTGGCCGGCGTGCGGGCGATGCCATTGGGCGCGAACAGATCGCCCAGACCCAACTGCAGACCGGCCACGCGCGGATGCGCGCCAGCCAGCTCGGCGGCCAGACGCAGACCGCGCGGGGTTTCGATGTTCAGCAGCAGGCCGATCGGGCGGGTGACGCCATTGGCGGCCTCGGCGCGTTCCAGCGCAACCACCACCTGCCGCACCTGCGCGGTCGATTCCACCTTGGGGATATTGAGCAGCCACAGGCCGGGCACCGCCATCGCAGCCAGATCGGCGGCGAAGTGCGGACTGTCGGTGGCATTGGTGCGCACGATCAACAGCTTGTTGCTGGCAAGCACGTCGGCGCGGGCGAGGAAGCTGGCGATGGCCGCGCGCGCCGCCTGTTTGCCAGCCTCGGGGACGGAATCCTCCAGATCGAAGGACAGGGCATCGGCCGCACTGACCAAGGCCTTGTCGAACAGTTCCGGACGTGCGCCGGGCACAAACAGCTTGCTACGCATGGCTTCCCCTCACTTTGAGTGGCAGTCTGCGCGAATCGGAACGCTGAAAAAGTGTATTCCCCGACATTCACCCGATAGGTTTTGTTGTGGTTTGCGGGGTTTGGCGGGTGGGGTGAAGCAACAAAAAGTTGGACGTCTCCCTCCCCCCCTTGTGGGGGAAGGTGCCCGAAGGGCGGAAGGGGGGCGCTTTTGACGTTGCCTCAACTGCGGGAAGGCAAGTCGAAGCGGCGGGAGGGCAAAGCCAAAGCCAAAGCCAAAGCCAAAGCCAAAGCCAAAGCACCCCTCCCCAACCCTCCCCTGCGCCTTCGGCGCAAGGGAGGGGGCTGATTGCCGCGGTTTTCAGCTTGGAAGGGACCAACGTCCCCAGCCCCGGCTAGAATCCCCACCATGAAAATCGCTTCGTGGAACGTCAATTCGCTCAATGTCCGCCTGCCGCACCTGGAACAGTGGCTGGCCGACTTTGCCCCCGACGTGGTCGGCATCCAGGAAACCAAGCTGGAGGACCACAAGTTCCCCGATACGCGGCTGCTGGAACTGGGCTACCGCAACGTGTTCGCCGGGCAGAAGACCTATAACGGCGTGGCGCTGCTGTCGCGGCATCCGATCGAAGACGTGCAGATCGGCATTCCCGGCTTCGAGGACGAGCAGAAGCGGGTGATCGCCGGCACCGTCAATGGCGTGCGCATCATCAATCTGTATGTGGTCAACGGCCAGGATGTGGGCACCGACAAGTACGCCTACAAGCTGCGTTGGCTGGAGGCCGTACATGCCTGGGTCGCCGCCGAACTGCAGAAACATCCGCAGCTGGTGGTGATGGGCGATTTCAACATCGCCCCGGATGAGCGCGATGTGCCCGATGCCAGCGTGTGGAATGAGGACCATATCCTCACTTCCACCGCTGAACGCGCCGGCCTGCAGAAGCTATTGGATCTGGGCTTGCACGATGCCTTCCGCCTGCACAATGACGAAGCCGGCATCTTCAGTTGGTGGGATTACCGCGCTGCGGGTTTCCGCCGCAATCTCGGTCTGCGCATCGATCTGACCCTGGTCTCCGATGCGCTCAAGGCGCGCGCTGTCGCCTCCGGCATCGACCGTGAGCCGCGCACCTGGGAACGCCCCAGCGATCACGCTCCGGCTTGGGTGCAGTTGGCACAGGGCTGAAACAACAAGGCCCGGCTGTTGCCAGCCGGGCCTTGGTCGAATCGGCGCCAGAGCGGTCAACGCAGGCTCTTGCGTGTGAACAGATTGACGATGGCCAGCAGTATCACCGCGCCAACCAGTGACAACAGGAAAGAGCGGAAGGTGATGGCGCCATTGATGCTGCCGTTGCTGAAGAAGAAGCCGGCAATCATGGCGCCGATGATGCCCACCACGATGTTCAGGATGATGCCCTGCTGTGCATCGCGGCGCATGATGATGCTGGCCAGCCAACCCACGACGCCACCAATAATCAACCAGATGATGATGCCCATGCGCGAACCTCCCTGCCGTGAAGCACCCCGAAAGGTGCGGTGGCGACAGTCAACGCGCAGTGGCGTTAAGACTATGTTTGTCCGGGCAGGAACCTGTTCAGCATGAGCTCGACGGCTAGCCATTGGCAGTTTGGCCCGGTCGCCGTGTGGTTGTTGCCGCATACCCCAGGAACCCGGGGTGAGCCGCAGGCCCGCGAGTTGCTGGCCGGTGTTTTCGACACCACGCCCGAGGCCTTGCCGCTGACCCGCGATGAGCGCAGCCGGCCATGGTTGATCGGTGAGCTGGCGCATTACGGCACCGGCTGGAGCCATAGCGGTGGCCATCTGCTGGTGGCGCTGGGCGAGGGCGCCCGCCTGGGCGTGGATCTGGAACGGCAGCGGCCGCGCAAACAGATGCGAGAGGTGATCCGCCGCTACTTCCACCCGGAGGAGATTGCCTGGCTGGATGCGCTGGACGACAGCGGTTGTGAGCAGTGGTTCTTCCGCGTGTGGTGTGCCAAGGAGGCGCTGCTGAAGGCACACGGGCATGGCATTTCGTTCGGGCTGAACAAGCTGCGCTTTGCGCCGGATGCGGCGGGGGCCCTGCAGCTGGTGTGGTGCGACCCGGGCCTGGGTGATGCGGCCCGCTGGCATCTCCATGAGTGGCAGGCGACGGAGGATTTCCGCGCCGCGCTGGCGTGGTACCCGCTGTAGCGCCGTGCTCCCTCCCTTTGACGAAGCCAAGGGGAGGGTCGGGGAGGGGTGGTTTTGCTCCCTCCCTTGCGCGCAGCGCAGGGGAGGGCTGGGGAGGGGTAGCCGTTGCCGTTGCTCCTGCCCTGCGCGACAGATCAAAAGCCACATCCAAAGCACCCCTCCCCAACCCTTACCTGCACCTTTGGCGCAAGGGAGGGGGCTCAAGCAGCCACTCCTGCGATAATCCCCGCCATGAACGACACCACTCTCCCGCGCGAAGTCGCCAGCGACCTCGACCACGGCTTGAAGGCCATGGGTCTGGACGCCGCCTTGGCTAAACCCCTGCTGGCCTACCTGACCCTGCTGGTGCGCTGGAACCGCACCTACAATCTCACCGCCATCCGCGACCCGCGCGAAATGGTGACCCGCCATCTGCTCGACTCGCTGGCCATGGCCGAGCATGTGAGCAGCGGCAGCCTGGCCGATCTGGGCACCGGCCCCGGCTTGCCGGGCATTCCGCTGGCGATCACCCACCCGCAGCTGCAGGTGACCCTGGTCGAGAGCAACGGCAAGAAGGCCCGCTTCATGCGTGAGGCCGTGCGCCAGCTTGGTCTGGGCAATGCCCGAGTCGCCGAATCCCGCGCCGAAGCGCTGGACGAGCCGGGTGCTTATGACAATCTCACCGCCCGTGCCATGGATACGCTGGCCGGGATCATCGAGGTCGGCGGTCATCTGCTGCGCCCCGGTGGCCAGCTGCTGGCGATGAAGGGGGTGTACCCGCACGAAGAGATCGCCCAGCTGCCCGCCGGCTGGCAGGTGCTGGAAGTGCGCCCGCTGCAGGTGCCGGGGCTGGTTGGTGACCGACATCTGGTGGTGGTGGAGCGGACCTGAGCCGCTGGATCCCTTCCTCCGCTTGCGGGGGAAGGTGCCCGTAGGGCGGAAGGGGGCGCTTTTGATCTTTGCTTGGCTGTCATTTGGAGAGCCAAAGCAACGGCACCCCTCCCAACCCTCCCCTTGGTCTTCGACCAAAGGGAGGGGGCAGGCGGTAGTGCCGAGCCATGCTCGGCAAGGGGCTTTACCCGCCAAGGCTAAAAACTGCCCTCACCCCAACCCCTCTCCCGTGAACGGGAGAGGGGCTTTGAGCAAGGGCGGAGCGTAGTGCCGAGCCATGCTCGGCAGGGGCTTTACCGGTCAAGGCCAAAAGCCACCCCTCCCCAGCCCTCCCCTTGGTCTTCGACCAAAGGGAGGGGGCGAAGCACGGCAAAAGCACAGCAAATCAGGGCACATTCCCGCCCCAAAGCCGCCCGTTACCCGGAAACCGATTTCCGCCTGCGCGCTGCTACCCCCATAATGACCAGTCCAACTTCGCCAACGAGGCTCTCCTGCATGGCTCGCATCATCGCCATCGCCAACCAGAAAGGCGGCGTCGGCAAGACCACGACGGCTGTCAATCTGGCTGCTTCCCTTGCCGCCGCGCCCAAGCGCGTGCTGCTGGTCGACCTGGACTCGCAGGGCAACGCGACCATGGGCAGTGGCGTGGACAAGCGTGAGGTGGCTGCGTCCACCTGTGACCTGCTGCTGGGCGAGGTCACCGCCGCCGAAGTGCGCGTCACCACGCCGGAAGGCTTCGACCTGCTGCCAGGCAACATCGACCTGACCGCCGCCGAGATCCAGCTGATGGACCAGGGCGAGCGTGAGCAGCGCCTCAAGCGCGCGCTGGCGCCCATCCGCGACCAATACGATTACATCCTGATCGACTGCCCGCCGGCACTGTCGCTGCTGACGCTGAACGCGCTGGCCGCCGCCGACTCGGTGATCGTGCCGATGCAGTGCGAGTACTACGCGCTGGAAGGCCTGAGCGCGCTGGTCGAGACCATCGACGCGCTGAAGATCAACCTCAACCCGGCGCTGGAGATCGAAGGCGTGCTGCGCACCATGTTCGACGTGCGCAACAACCTGGCCAATGCGGTGTCGGCGCAGCTCACCGAGTACTTCGGCGACCGCGTGTTCCGCACCATCGTGCCGCGCAACGTGCGCCTGGCCGAGGCGCCAAGCCATGGCCAGAGTATCGTCGGCTACGACCGCGCCTCGCGCGGTGGTGTGGCCTACCTGGGCCTGGCCGGCGAGATCATCCGCCGCAACAACGAACGCAAGCAGCCCTCCCGGGCCGTGGAGGCTGTCTGATGAGTGCAGCGAAAAAGCGCGGTCTTGGCCGTGGTCTTGATGCCCTGCTGGGCCCGAAGGGCGCAGTAACCCCGGTCACCGTCGCTGCCGTCGCCGAGCCGCAACCCGGCGAAGTGCTGCGCAAGCTGCCCATCGACCAGCTGCAACCCGGCAAGTACCAGCCGCGTCGCGACATGGACGAGGGCAAGCTGGCCGAGCTGGCCGAGTCGATCAAGGCACAGGGCATCATCCAGCCCATCCTGGTGCGCCAGATCGAAGGCGGCAGCTACGAAATCATCGCCGGTGAACGCCGTTGGCGCGCTTCGCGCCTGGCCGGGCTGGACGAAGTGCCGGTGGTGGTACGCGAGCTGGAAGACCGCACCGTCATCGCGATGGCGCTGATCGAGAACATCCAGCGCGAAGACCTCAACCCGCTGGAAGAAGCCGAAGCGCTGGCGCGGCTGGTCAGCGAGTTCTCGCTGACCCATGCCGAAGCCGCGCAGGCGGTTGGCCGCTCCCGCGCCTCGGTATCCAACCTGCTGCGCCTGATCGATCTGCCGATTGGCGTGCGCGTGCTGCTGGAAACCCGCCGCCTGGAAATGGGCCATGCCCGCGCGCTGCTGACGCTGGCGCCGGAACTGGCCACCAAGCTGGCCGAAGAAGCCGCCGAGCAGGGCTGGTCGGTGCGTGAAGTCGAGCACCGCGCGCAGCAGTTCGCCGCCGGCAAGGTACCGGGTGCACGAAAGGCCAAGCCGTCGCCGAGCGCGCCGCAGGCCGATATCGCATCGCTGGAAACCGAGCTGTCCGAATCGCTGGGCGCGAAAGTGGCGATCAGCCACGGCCGCGGCGGCAAGGGCAAGCTGGTCATCCACTACACCGATCTGGACACGCTGGACGGCGTGCTGGAGCGGCTGCGCGTCCGCCAGAACGGCTGACGTACTTCATTCCCCACGAGGTGCACGCAAGGCAATGAACCCCACCAAGGTCGACCGCAATCATCTATTGCGTCTGACCGACCTGCCGAATGTCGGGCCGGCCTGTGAAAAGGATCTCCGTCTGATCGGAATCCGGGTTCCCGCGCACCTGCGCGGGCGTGATCCTTACGATATGTATGCGCAGCTATGCCTGAAGACCGGCGTGGTGCACGATCCCTGCGTGATCGACGTCTTCCTGTCGGTGGTGCGCTTCATGGGTGGCGATGCGCCGCAGCCGTGGTGGGCCTACAGCAAGGAACGCAAGGAAACCCTGGCCAAGGACGCGCCGCTCACCTTGTGGTGAGGCAGGGGCGATGCTCGTGGCCGCCAACCGGAGCAGTGCATGAGCAACACAGGTGACGAAATGAGCCCGGGCGGCAGCCGCATCCTGGACCATTGCCAGGCCAGTGATTTCGAGCCCGCACGCGGCCATTCGCACGGTGCGGCGATCAGTGCGCACATCGAGCACCATCTCGGGCAGATAGCCAACGTGCTGCATGAAATCGTCTCCGACACCGTGCAGGTGGACATCCATGTGGTGCCGCCGTGCGGGGACTGCCCGAATACGCGCCTGGTGACTTCCGGCATGAGCGATCTGCCGATGCAACTGCCGGATGATGCCGGGGTCTCGCCCTACCTGGAACTGATGCTGACCCTGCCGGGCGACTGGCCGCTGGATCACGCCCAGCTGCAGGACGAGCGCAATTACTGGCCCATCCGCCTGCTCAAGATGCTGGCCCGGCTGCCGCACAAGCACAACACCTGGCTGGGCCTGACCCATACCGTGCCCAACGGCGATCCGGCCCAGCCCTACGCGCCTGGCGTGGAGTTCGATGGTGCGATCCTGCTGCTGGCGCTGTCGGCACCGGAAGATTTCGACACCCTGGTGGTCGATGACGACACCAGCATCGAGTTCCTGTCGGTGGTGCCGTTGTACCCGCAGGAAATGGCCTTGAAGCTGCGTGAAGGTGCCGATGTGCTGATCGACCTGCTGAGTGACAACGACATCGGTGATGTCATCGAGCCGGGCCGGCATAATCCGGCCCGCGAACACCTGTCTGGAATTCCTGCATGACCATACTCGTCACCGGTGCCGCTGGTTTCATCGGCGCCTACACCTGCCAGGCATTGGCCGCCCAAGGCGAGCGCGTGGTCGGGCTGGACAACTACAACGATTACTACGATCCGCAGCTCAAGCGTGACCGCGTGGCCGCCCTGTGCCCGCAGCTGGATATGCGCGCGCTGGACATCACCGACCGCGACGGCCTGGCAGCGCTGTTCGATGAAATCCAGCCGACGCAGGTGATCCACCTGGCCGCGCAGGCCGGCGTGCGTTATTCGCTGGAAAACCCGCACGCCTACGTTGAAAGCAACCTGGTCGGCTTCGTCAACATCTTGGAGCTGTGCCGGCACCGCGGTGTGCAGCATCTGGTCTATGCGTCCAGCAGCTCGGTCTATGGCAACTCGGCCACGCCGCCGTTCTCCGAAGACCAGCGCGTGGACCAGCCGCGCTCGCTGTACGCGGCCACCAAGGCGGCCAACGAATTGATGGCCTATACCTATGCGCAGCTGTACGGCCTGAAGGCCACCGGCCTGCGCTTTTTCACGGTATATGGTCCTTGGGGCCGACCGGACATGGCGCCGCTGCTGTTCTCGCGTGCGGTGCTGGCCGGGCGCAGCATAGATGTGTTCAACAACGGCCACATGCGGCGCGACTTCACACATGTTTCTGACATCGTCGCAGGTATCCTTGGGGCGCTGTCGCATCCCTCCGCCCAGGCCACACCCCACCAGGTGTTCAACCTGGGCAACCACACCCCGGTGGAGCTGGAACATTTCATCGACGTGATCGCCTCGGCCGCGGGGCACCCGGCGCACAAGGTCTACAAGCCGATGCAGCCGGGCGACATGGTGGAAACCATGGCCGATACCTCGCGCGCACAGGCTGTTTTCGGCTACGCGCCGAACACGCCGATCGAACTGGGCCTGCCACCGGTGGTGGAGTGGTGCCGTACCTACTTCGGGTCGCGCGCCTGACTCACCTTCCGCTAAGTTGAGTTTTGGAAAATGCGTGACCTTTCTTCAAATGCACAACCTGCGGAACCAGCAATGAACCAGCCCAGCCTCTCAGTGGTTGTTCCCGTCTTCAACGAACGCGACAACGTCACCCCGCTGGTCAATGAAATCACCGCCGCGCTGCGCGGCCAGATTGATTTCGAGATCGTCTACGTCGACGACAACTCCAAGGACGACAGCCTGCAGGTACTGCAGGCGCTGAAAACGACCAACCCGGAACTGCGGGTGCTGCACCACGTCAGCCAGAGCGGGCAGAGCACGGCAGTGCGCACCGGCGTCAAGGCCGCACGCGCGCCGTGGATCGCCACCCTCGATGGCGACGGCCAGAACGACCCGGCCGATATTCCCAAGCTGTTGGCAGCCCGCAACGGCGCCGAAGCACAGGTACGGCTGTTCGCCGGCTGGCGCGTCAACCGCCAGGATTCGGGCAGCAAGCGCTGGGCCAGCAAGTGGGCCAATGCCATCCGCGCGCGCATGCTGCGCGATGACACCCCGGACACTGGCTGCGGCATCAAACTGTTCGAGCGCGCGGCCTTCCTCGACCTGCCGTACTTCGACCATATGCACCGCTACCTGCCGGCGCTGATGCAGCGTGCCGGCTGGAAGACGGTGAGCGTGCCGGTCAACCACCGCCATCGCACCGCTGGCGTGTCCAAGTACAACAACCTCGGGCGCGCGCTGGTCGGCATCCGTGACCTGCGCGGCGTGGCCTGGTTGATCACCCGTTCCAAGCGCACCGCGGTGGAAGAGGTCTGAGCATGGATTTCATGAACCAACCGCTGGTGTGGCTGGAGTGGACCGGCGTGCACATGTCGCCGTGGAAGCTGATCGGCCTGACCGGCGCGTTGATGTTCGGCGGCCGCTGGCTGGTGCAGTTCGTGGCCTCGCGGCGTGCCGGCAAGCCGGTGATCCCGCGCCTGTTCTGGTACATGAGCGTACTCGGCAGCCTGATGACGCTGAGCTACTTCCTGTTCTCTTCCAAGCAGGATGCGGTGGGCGTGGTGCAGAACCTGTTCCCGGCATTCACCGCGCTCTACAGCCTGCGGTTGGACATCAAGCACCGCGGCTGGCAGCGCGACAAGGCCGGCCACTGAGCGGGCAACTGTGCCCAAATCCGGCGGATTGCTGCCCGAATCCGTCTAGGTCGGGCGCCAGCTTCAATGCGATGATCGGGGTGAATGAACCACCTGGGGAATACCGATCGTGAAATCGCCGTTGACCGTTGCGCTGCTGCTCACCCTTGGCCTGAGCGCCACCCCGGCCTTTGCCGCCGCACCGTCGGCCCCGGCCACGCTGGCCACCCAATCGCTGGATGAGCAGTTCAAGGCCATCTACGAGAAGGAATGGGCCTGGCGCCAGACCGGTGGCGGCGAAGCCAGTGAAGACAGCGACGCCCCGGCCAACAGCACGCGCCTGCCTGATGTCAGCGCCGCTGCACAGCAGGCGCGGCTAAAGGTATGGGACGAGGTGCTGGGCAAGCTCAAGGCCATCGACCCGAGCAAGCTCTCGGCCGAAAACCAGATCAACTACGCCATCTACCGCTACCAGGTCGAAAGCCTGGCCGATGAAGTGCGCCTGGGCAGCTACGAGATGCCGTTCAATTCGGATTCCTCGTTCTGGTCGAATCTGAGTTTCATGGCGCGTCGTGAGATGAAGACCGCGCAGGACTACCGCAACTACATCGCGCGCTTGAACGATGTGCCGCGCTACTTCGACCAGCAGATGGTCAATATGCGCGCCGGCCTTGCCCGTGGTTTCAGCGTGCCGCGTGCGGTGCTGGAAGGGCGCGACGTGTCGATCTCGACCGTGGCCGAGCTGAAGGACCCGACCGAGTCGCCGTTGTACGAGCCACTGAAGAAGCTGCCCAACAGCATCCCGGCGGCCGAGCAGGCCAAGTTGCAGGCCGATGCCAAGCAGGCCATCAGCGGCAGCGTGGTGCCGGCCTTCGGCAAGCTGCTGACCTTCTACCGGCAGGAATACGTGCCGCAGTCGCGCACCACCCTGGCGGCCGAGAAAATGCCGGGCGGCAAGGAGTTCTACCGCCAGCAGATCCGCGAATACACCACGCTGGACCTGAGCCCGCAGCAGATCCATGCGCAGGGCCTGGCCGAGGTGAATCGCATCCAGCAGGAAATGAACGCCATCATCGACAAGGTCGGCTTCAAGGGTAAGAGCGAGCAGACCCGCTTCGCCGACTTCCTCGAGTTCCTGCGCACCGACCCGCAGTTCTACGCCAAGACCCCGGACGAACTGCTGTGGCGTGCGGCGTGGATATCCAAGCGCGTGGACGGTGTGATCGGCAAGTTCATGACCTTGCCGCGTGCGCGCTTCACCATCGTGCCGGTACCGCCGGATATCGCTCCGTTCTGGACCGCTGGCCGTGGTGGCATGGGTACCTACTGGCTCAATACCTACAACCTGCCGGCGCGCCCGCTGTACAACCTGCCGGCATTGACCCTGCACGAGTCAGATCCCGGCCACGCCCTGCAGGGCGCACTCGCCGCCGAGCAGACCGGCCAGCCCGAGTTCCGCCGCACTGCGTATATCTCCGCCTATGGCGAAGGTTGGGGCCTGTACACCGAGAAGCTCGGCGTCGACATGGGCATCTACCAGACCCCGTACGAAGACTTCGGCCGCCTGACCTATGAGATGTGGCGTGCCTGCCGTCTGGTGATTGACACCGGCGTGCACCACTACGGCTGGGACCGCGACCGCGCGATCGCCTACCTGCGTGACCACACCGCGCTGAGCGAGCACGAAGTCACCACCGAAGTGGATCGCTACATCTCCTGGCCGGCGCAGGCACTGAGCTACAAGCTGGGCGAGATCACCATCGTCAAGCTGCGCGCACAGGCCGAGAAGGAACTGGGCGACAAATTCGACATCAAGGGCTTCCACGACGCCGTGCTCAAGCAGGGCTCGGTACCGCTGCCGGTGCTGGAACAGCAGATCCAGGCCTACATCGCCGAGCGCAAAGCAGCGAAGTGAGTGCTCTGCTCCCTCCCTTGCGCAACGCGCAGGGGAGGGTTGGGAAGGGGTGCTCTTCGCAGTGACCCAAAACAACAAGCGAAAGCCACAAGCAAAGCCACCCCCTCCCAACCTCCCCCTTGGCTGCGCCAAAGGGGAGGGGCAAAAACGCACAGCTGAACCACTGCAACCACACTGCGATTGTGTAACTCCATAAGCACCGGCTAACCTGCGCCGATGCTGCACGCCCTGCGCCACCGCCGTCTCCACCTGCTACGCCTGCTGATGCTGGCGTTGGTCGGCATTGGCGTGTTCGGCACTTCGCTGGCCGCAGCACTGACCGACATCCACATGCTGGCGCATACCGACATCGGTGCCGACGTGCACGAGCACGACGACAGCAAGCTGGCCATGGCCCCGGATGCCGAGGACAGCGCCAATGCGCTGCTGCACGCGCTGGTGCATTGCGTGGACTGCCACGGCCACGGTGGCGTGTTGCCCACCGTTACTCCTGCCTGGATCGTGGCATCACCGCCTGCACAGCAGGCCGTCGCCATACTTGGCACGCAACGGCTCACGCACCCGACCGAGAGTCTGTTCCGCCCCCCGATAGCCGTCTGATGTTCCGGCCCCTTGGCCGGCCCTCACGTCTGAACCTGCTATCTGGAGAAACCCATGTGGATGCGCCTGGCGGCTGTTGTCGCCTTTGCGCTGGTGCCGCGCGCGTATGCGCAGGTGCCGGTGCCTGCTGTGCCGTTGACGCTGGACGATGCCATCGTCCGCGTTGCCCTTGATCACCCTGAGCTGCGTCTGATCGATGCGCAGCGCCCCGTACTTGAAGCCCGCCGTGACGCCGCGTTGCTGCGTCCGCCTATGCAGCTGGGCGTGGAACTGGAGAACCTGCTCGGCAGCGGTGATACCCGCGGCGTGCAGGGCGCCGAAGCGACGGTCAGCCTGTCCGGCGTACTGGAGCGCGGCGACAAGCTTGATGCCCGCCGCATGTTGGCCCAGGCCAATATCGATGCGCTGGCACCGCAACGTGCCACCGCCAGGCTCGATCTGCTGGCAGAAACCGCACGCCGCTACCTCGCGGTAGCGCAGGCGCAATCAGCGCTGCAGATCGCCAATACCGATATCGAGCAGCGCCGCCGCGCCGTCGCCGCCGCCCGTCTGCGGCTGCAGGCGGGTGCCTCGCCGGAGTCGGTGTTGTTCACCGCGCAGGCGATGCTGGCGCAGGCGGAACTGGATCGCGATCGTGCCATCGAAGAAGCCAGCGCAGCGCGGCTGTCGCTGGCCGCGTTGTGGGGTGCGCGTACGCCTGACTTCAAGGCGGTGAGTGGCGATGCGCTGCAACTGCCGGCACTGCGCGATTTCGCATTGCTCAATGACGACCTGCAACGCGCACCGGAATTGGCCGAGCTGCTCGGCGAGCAGCGCATCCGCGAGGCCCAGCTGCAACTGGTGCGCACCCGCAGCCGTCCGGATTGGAACTGGCAGGTAGGCGTGCGCAACAGCCGCGCCGACAACGCGACGTCGCTGGTCGGTGGCTTCAGCATCCCGCTGGGTAGCGCCCGCCGCGCCGCTCCGGAAATCCGTGAGGCGGAAGCGGATCTCGCCCTGCTTCCCTATCAGCGCCAGGCCCGCCAGCAACAGCTCTACGCCACCCTTGCCGAAGCACACGGCCGCTATGTCACCGCGCGTCTGGAAGTACAGCGCATGCAGGCTGACGTGCTGCCGCAACTGCAGAAGGCTGAACGCGCCGCCGAGCAGGCATGGCGCGCCGGTGCCGCCAGCTACATGGAATGGGCGCAGCTGCAGGCCATGCGCATTGAATCGCGGCAGCGCCAGCTGGACGCGGCCATCGCCGCCCAGACCGCGCTGATCGAGATCCAGCGCCTCACCGGCCAGGGAATGCTGGCCACCGATGCAACCGTTGCCGTGGAGAACGCACGATGAGCCGTCCGATAAATGTTGTAGCTGCCGGTGTGCTGGCAATGAGTCTGCTGCTGGTGGGCTGTGGCGCTGAACCGGCGCCTGAGGCCGGTGCCGGTGCAGCAGAAGAAGCAGGTCACGGCCATGACGAAGAAAAAGGTGCTGAAGCAGCCGACCATGCCCACGAAGAGGGCGAGGAGGCAGAAACCGACCGCACCACCATCAAGGCCGCAATGGCCGAGCAGGCCGGCATCCGCAGCGCTGCCGTGCAGGCCGGCACCATCGCCGATGAGCACGAAGTGCAGGGCTTGTTGACGCCGGTAGACGGTCGCGTCGCTCAGGTGATGGCGCGCTTTCCGGGGCCGGTGCGTACGTTGCGGGCCAATGTGGGTGACCGTGTCAGTGCCGGGCAGACCCTGGCCAGCATCGACAGCAATCTCAGTCTGACCACCTACAGCATCAGCGCGCCAATCAGTGGCGTGGTGCTGTCGCGGCAGGCGCAGGTGGGCGCGGTGGCGGGCGAGGGCACGCCGCTGTTCGAGATCGGCGACCTGTCCGAGCTGTGGGTGGACCTGCATATCTTCGGCAATGACACCCAGCACATCACCGCTGGCGTGCCAGTCACGGTGACGCGCATGACCGATGGCGTCAGCCAGAGCACCACGCTGGAACGCGTGCTGCCAGGCACCGCCACTGCAAGCCAGAGCACCGTGGCCCGTGCCAGCGTGCGCAATGACGACGGGCTGTGGCGGCCCGGTGCGGCGGTGAAGGCACGCATCGTGGTGGCGATGCAGCCGGCCGCGGTTGTCGTACCGCTTTCCGCACTGCAGACCATGGAAGGCCGCGAGGTGGTGTTCGTGCGTGAGGGCGATACCTATACCGCGCGTCCGGTGGTGTTGGGCGCACGCGATGCGGGCAAGGTCGAGGTCAAGGACGGCCTGCGCGTTGGCGAGCAGGTCGTGGTCGAGCAGAGCTATGTGGTCAAGGCCGATATCGGCAAGGCGGGGGCTGCGCATGAACATTGATCGTCGCTGCATCCAACGCGGAGGGCGCCGCCATGCTTGAGCGCATCATCCGCAGTGCCATCGCCCATCGCTGGATGATGATGGTGCTTACTTTCGCGTTGATCGCGATCGGCAGCTGGAGCTTCACCCGCCTGTCCATCGACGCCACGCCGGACATCACCAACGTACAGGTGCAGATCAACACCGCCGCCGATGGCTACTCGCCGCTGGAGACGGAACAACGCATCACCTATCCGGTGGAAACGGTGATGGCGGGTCTGCCGAAGCTCGAACAGGTGCGCTCGCTGTCGCGCTACGGCCTGTCGCAGGTGACGGTGGTGTTCAAGGACGGCACCGATCTGTACTTCGCCCGCCAACAGGTCGCCGAGCGTCTGCAGCAGGTGAAGTCGCAGCTTCCGGAAGGCCTGGACCCGCAGCTGGGGCCGATTGCCACCGGTCTGGGCGAGATCTTCATGTACACCATCGACGCCGATCCCAAGGCGCGCAAGCCCGATGGTTCGCCATACACCGCCACCGATCTGCGCACGCTGCAGGACTGGGTGGTGCGGCCACAGCTGCGCAATGTGCCCGGCGTCACCGAGGTCAATACGATTGGTGGCTACCAGCGGCAGATCCACATCACCCCGGATCCGGCCAAGCTGCGGGCTTTGGGCTTCACCCTGGATGATGTCGCCGAAGCCGTGGAAGGCAACAACCAGAACATCGGTGCCGGCTACATCGAGCGCAATGGTCAACAGTTCCTGGTGCGTGTGCCCGGGCAGGTCGCGGGACTGGAGGAAATCGGCAACATCGTGCTGGCCCGCCGCGAAGGCGTGCCCATCCATGTGCATGACGTTGCAGATGTCGCAGAAGGTCCGGAACTACGCAGCGGTGCCGCCACCCAGAATGGCCACGAAGTGGTGATGGGAACGGTGGTGATGCTGGTCGGTGCCAACAGCCGCGAGGTGGCGCAGGCGGCAGCGGCGAAGCTTGAACAGGCGCAGCGCAGCCTGCCCGAAGGTGTCACCGTCACCGCCAGTTATGACCGCACCGCTCTGGTTGATCGCACCATCCAGACCGTCGCCAAGAACCTGCTGGAAGGCGCGTTGCTGGTGATCGTGGTGTTGTTCCTGTTGCTGGGCAACTTCCGTGCAGCGCTGATCACTGCCGCGGTGATTCCACTGGCAATGCTGTTCACCCTGACCGGTATGGCACGCGGCGGCGTGTCCGCCAACCTGATGAGCCTTGGTGCGTTGGACTTCGGTCTGATCGTTGATGGTGCGGTGATCATCATCGAGAACTGCCTGCGTCGCTTTGGCGAGCGCACGCACGCGCTGGGCCGGGCAATGACCCGCGAGGAGCGCTTCGCCGAAACCGCCAGCGCTACCGCCGAAGTGATTCGGCCGAGCCTGTTCGGCCTGGGCATCATCACCGCGGTCTACCTGCCGATCTTCGCGCTGACCGGTGTCGAAGGAAAAATGTTCCACCCGATGGCGATCACCGTGGTGCTGGCGTTGAGCGGCGCGATGTTGTTGTCGTTGACCTTCGTTCCTGCGGCAATCGCGATGTTCCTCGGTGGTCGTGTGGAGGAAAAGGAAAACCGGCTGATGGCGTGGTTGCGCGCCCGTTACGAGCCTCTGTTGGCCTGGGTGATGCGACGCGGGCGTCTGGTGGTTGTCGGTGCCTTGGTGCTGGTGATTGGTTGTGGCTTGTTGGCAACGCGGCTGGGCAGCGAGTTCGTGCCCAACCTCGACGAAGGCGACGTCGCCATGCATGCGATGCGTATTCCCGGCACCAGCCTCACCCAGTCGGTGAACATGCAGAAGCAGGTGGAAGCGCGCCTGCAGCAGTTGCCGGAAGTGGAGAAGGTGTTCTCCAAGATCGGCACGCCGGAAGTCGCCTCCGATCCGATGCCGCCCTCGGTCGCGGATACCTTCATCATGATGAAGCCGCGCAAGCAGTGGCCGGACCCGCGCAAACCGCGCGCACAGCTGCTGGCCGAGCTGGAAGCAGCGGTGGAGGAGTTGCCGGGCAACAACTATGAGTTCACCCAGCCGATCCAGATGCGCATGAACGAGTTGATCTCGGGCGTGCGTGCCGACGTGGCGGTGATGCTGTTCGGCGATGACATGGAAACGCTGGCGCAGGTTGGCCAGCGCATCGTCGCAGTGGCCAACAAGGTGCCGGGTGCGGCCGACGTGCGCCTGGAGGAAACCAGTGGTCTGCCCTTGCTCACGGTTACGCCGAACCGCGCGGCATTGGCGGGTTATGGACTCAATCCGGGCCAGCTGCAGTCCACCGTTTCCACCGCGGTAGGCGGGCGCGTTGCTGGGCAATTGTTTGAAGGTGATCGACGCTTCGACATTGTCGTGCGCCTGCCGGAAAACATCCGCCAGGACCCGGCGGCGCTGGCCGATCTGCCGGTGTCACTGGAACCTGCGTTGGCACAGGACAGTGCGGATGAATCCAGCCGTGCGGGTGGTTGGCGCAGCGGTGATGCGCGCACGGTTCCGTTGCGTGAGTTGGCGAGCATCGAAAGCAGCGAAGGTCCAAACCAGATCAACCGCGACAACGGCAAGCGCCGCATCGTGATCACCGCCAACGTACGTGACCGCGACCTCGGTGGCTTCGTCAGCGAGTTGCAGCAGGCCGTCGATGCGCAGGTGAAGGTGCCGGCCGGCTACTGGGTGGAATACGGCGGCAGCTTTGAGCAGCTGATCTCGGCCAGCCAGCGTCTGGCGGTGGTGGTGCCGGTGACCTTGCTGCTGATCTTTGCCTTGTTGTTCTGGGCCTTCGGCTCGGCACGCGATGCCAGCATCGTGTTCAGTGGCGTGCCGCTGGCCTTGACCGGTGGTGTGTTGGCACTGGCAATGCGTGGCATTCCCTTGTCGATCTCGGCCGGCGTTGGTTTCATCGCGCTGTCCGGTGTGGCGGTGCTCAACGGCCTGGTAATGATCAGCTTCATACGTCACCTGCGCGAACAGGGTCGCAGTCTGGATGTGGCGGTGCGCGAAGGTGCACTTGGTCGTTTGCGCCCGGTGCTGATGACCGCGCTGGTCGCGTCACTGGGTTTCGTACCGATGGCCTTCAACGTAGGTGCCGGTTCGGAGGTGCAGCGGCCGCTGGCAACGGTGGTGATCGGCGGCATCGTCTCTTCCACGCTGCTGACTTTGCTGGTATTGCCGGTGCTGTACCGCTGGCTGCATCGGAACGGGAAGTAGCGCCTGCTTGGCTTTGGCTTCTGTCTTGGTTTTGGCTTTTGTTTTGTTTTTGTTTTTGTTTTTGTTTTTGGCTTTGGCTTTGGCTTTGGCTTGAAGCTCTTGCTTCGCTTAAAGCCCCTCTCCCGCCTGCGGGAGAGGGGTTGGGGTGAGGGCAGCTTTTCGCTGGCGAGGCCCCTGCCGAGCATGGCTCGGCACTACCGCTTTAGCCCCTCTCCCGCCTACGGGGTGAGAGGGGTGGCTTGTGAACCACTGGTTCGCTGTCCATCGAACGCCCTTGCGTCAGCGCAAGGGCTGGGGCGCGGAGCGGGGGTTGGGGTGAGGGCAGCTTTTCGCTGATAAGCCGCCATGGCGGGAACTCCGTTCAGCCTGAATGGGCGAAAGGCCACCCGCATCGGCTTGGATTTGCAAGCAAGGTCGGGTCTGGGCATAATACGCGGCTCGCTGTGTCCGGAATTCTCCGGATCGGTGGCCGGGAACACGTCATCTGGTCATCCTCGTCAGCGTAACCCTTTGATTCCCATGACGCGTGGCGGGTAACCGCCGGGGCCGCCGTCTTCCTGGCTAAGGAAGTCATCAACATTACCGAGGTGCGCAATGTCCCGCGTATGCCAAGTTTCCGGCAAGGGAGTGCAGACGGGTAACAACGTCTCGCACGCCAACAACAAGACCCGTCGTCGTTTCCTGCCCAACCTGCACGAGCGTCGTTTCTGGGTTGCCAGCGAGAACCGCTGGATCAAGCTTCGTGTTTCCGCGCATGCACTGCGCACCATCGACAAGAACGGTATCGATTCCGTTCTGGCTGAGCTGCGTGCGCGCGGCGAAAAGGTCTGAGGAGTAGACGATCATGGCAGGCAAGCGCGATAAGGTCCGTATGATTTCCTCGGCCGGTACCGGCCACTTCTATACGACCGACAAGAACAAGAAGAACACCCCGGGGAAGATGGAATTCCTCAAGTACGATCCGGTTGTTCGTAAGCACGTGATGTACAAGGAAGGCAAGATCAAGTAATCCCCTGGGATTGTTTGAGCTGCTGTTCCAAGCAGAACCCGCCGAAAGGCGGGTTTTGTGTTTCAGGTCTGTGAAAAAGTTCCCGCCCTGCAAGCATGAATACATGCCCGGGCAACATCAGGCGGGGGTACCGCATCGCCTACAATCGGGCAGATGAGTGTTATAGATACCCCTGCATTGTGTGATCTGGCCATCATTGGTGGTGGCGCCGCCGGCGTACTCGCCGCCATCGGTGTACTGCGTGGCGCAAGCCAGCCGCTGCGGCTGCTGGTGATCGAACCGAACCTGCCGCTGGCCCGAGGCGTGGCCTATGCCACCACCCGCGAGGAGCACGTGCTGAACGTGCCGACCGCCAAGATGAGTGGCTTTCCTGAACAACCCGAGGATTTCCTCGACTACTTGTGCGAAGTGCAGGCCTTTCCTGCGCTGTCACGGGAACAGTTGGCCGGGCAGTTCGTGTCGCGACGCTATTACGCCGACTACCTGCGCCACCGTCTGCAGCAGGCAGTGGACGCCAGCCCTGCGCAGTTGGAAATTCATGCTGCGCGGGTACAGACACTGCAGCCCAATGACGATGGCGTATTGCTGACCCTGGATTCTGGCCGACCGCTGCAGGCTGGGCGGGTGATTCTAGCGGTGGGCAATGCGTTGCGGCCGTTGCCGGCGCGCGGGGCAAGCGGCCTGGCCGAAGGCAAGCGCGTGGAGGCCTGGGATTACCCGGCACTCGACGGCATTGCGGACAACGCCGACGTGGCGATCATCGGTTCGGGCCTGAGCATGGCCGACAGCGTGGCAACGCTGCAGGCCAATGGTCATCGCGGCCGCATCCATGTGATGTCGCGGCATGCATTGCTGCCGTTGCCGCATGCCAAGGGCGCCGCGGCCGACTACGATCCCGAGCCTTTGCTGGCGATGAATCTGCGCCAGCGCATGCATGCACTGCGATGTCACGCGGCCGAAGCGGCAACGCGTGATATTCCGTGGCAGAGCGTGATGGAGCGTATCCGTCCGCTGGGTCAACGGCTGTGGCAAACCCTCTCATTCGACGACCAGCGGCGTTTCCTGCGCCATGTGGTGCGCTACTGGGATGTGCATCGCCACCGCATCGCCGCGCCGTTGCATGCGCAGCTGCTGGAGCTGCAGAAAGCTGGTCGCCTGTTGTTGCATCGTGGTCGCCTGGAAACTGCCGTTGCCGAAGGCGCCTGCGTACGTCTGACCGCACGGGACCGTTGGCGTCAGCCGCTGCAGTTGGAAGTGCAATGCGTGGTCAATGCCACCGGCGTGGAAATGCGCGCCCAGGCGATGCGCAATCCGCTGCTGCAGCAGTTGCTGGGCAGTGGCGTGGGCCGCGCCGGCCCGCACGGGATTGGTCTGGATACAGCGCCGGATGGCAGCTTGATCGACGCTGATGGCGTGATTGAGTCGCGCGTACAGGTGCTGGGTAGCCTGCGCATCGGCAGCCTGTGGGAAAGCCTGGCCATTCCTGAATTGCGCGGGCAGGCGGCAGCGGCGGCGAAACAAGCCCTGTAGTGCCGAGCCACGCTCAGTAGGGGCCTCCCAAGCATTCCAAATGTAGTGCCGAGCCATGCTCGGCAGGGGCCGCCCAAACAATCCAAATGTAGTGGCGCGCCAGGGGGGGGGCGACCCCGGCGCCCGGCCCGTAAATTTGCGG
>NZ_JBRREG010000073.1:0-26408 GCF_056760155.1 Stenotrophomonas sp. STEN022 | reverse complement strand
ACGCGCTCCTCCCCCCCGGCCCCCCCCCCCCCGCCTCCCCCCCCCCCCCCCCCCCCCGGGGGGGGGGCCCGACCCCGCTCCCCCCCCGCCGCCGGGGGCCCCCCCACTACCGCCTCGGCCCCTCGCCCGCTTGCGGGAGAGGGGTAGGGGTGAGGGTAGCTTTTTGCTGGTAAAGCCCCTTGCCGAGCATGGCTCGGCACTACAGGTCCAATCCTTCCTGCGCCTGCAACCATAGTCGGAACCGGCGCAGCGGCTCGCGCTCCTGTCGCGAGCGCAATCGCGTCAGCCAATATCTGCCCAACGACAAAGTCTGCGCGAAGGGCTGCAACAGCCGGCCCTCGGCCAGGTCCTGCTCGAACATGCGTAGCGGCAGCAACGCCACGCCGGCACCTGCGGCCGCGGCACTGGCCAAGGTCAGCGACGAATCAAACACCGCGCCACGCGCTTCAACGCCACTGACGCCCGCTTGCTGCAACCAACGCGGCCATTCGTCGTTGCGGTAGGAACGCAGCAGCGGCACGTTGCCCAGATCACGTGGCTTCCGCAGTTTCCGCGCCACCGCCGGCGCGCACAGTGGCGCGAACGGGGTATCCACGATCGGCGTGCAATCCTGCCCTTGCCAGTCGCCATCGCCGAAGCGGATCGCCAGGTCCAGGCCTTCGCCGGCCAGATCGATGCGGTTGTTGTGGGTCTGCACACGCAGCTCGATATCCGGATGCGCGGCCTCGAAGTCGGGCAGCCGCGGCAGCAGCCAACCGGTTGCGAAGGTGCCGACCACGCCCACCGTCAGCACCTCGCGGAAACGGCCGCCGGTGAAACGGTCCAGCGCGATCGCCATGCGGTCGAAGCTCTCGGTGAGCACCGGATACAGCGCCGCACCCTCGTCGGTGAGGGCCACGCCGCGCGGCAGCCGATGGAACAGGCTGACCTGCAGGCGGTCCTCCAATCCACGGATCTGGTGACTCAAGGCGGCCTGGCTGACGCACAGCTCCAGCGCGGCGCGGGTGAAGTTCAGATGGCGCGCGGCGGCTTCGAAGGCGCGCAGGGCGTTGAGCGGCAACTGGGGTCGGATCATGGCGTAGTCATGACGAAACTTGATGGTCGGCCGCATTATTCCGCGTCCAATGATCGAATTTCCGCCTGAGCTACAAATTTAACTAATGGCTGGCGATGATTATTCGCGATGGTCGCAGGCGGCTGCGGCGGGCAAGATCAGCCCGATCATGCCCAAGGAGAGTCCCAATGCTTGCCCGTCGTCAGTTCCTCACGCTTGGCGGTGCCGCCTTGGCCAGCGCCTTGATACCGGCCGCATTGGCGCGTGCTGGTGGCAGCGCTGCAGATCCGGTGCTGGCGGCAGTCAGTGACGCCGACTTCGCCGCACTTGAGAAGGCCAGCGGCGGTCGCCTGGGAGTCTGCCTCTGGAACCCGGCCAGTGGCGCCCGCTACGGACACCGCATGGACGAACGCTTCCCCATGTGCAGCACGGTCAAGTTTCCCTTGGCCGCATCGGTCCTGCGCCGTGCTGATGCCGGCCAGTTGTCGCTGGACCAGCGCGTGCCGGTGGGGGTGAGCGACATCCTCGACCATTCGCCGTTCACCGAGCGCCACATCGGCAAGCGCATGACCGTGCGCGATCTGTGCCTGGCGACGATGATCGTCAGCGACAACGCGGCGGCGAACCTGTTGCTGCCGCTGGTTGGCGGCCCGACCGGGCTTACCGCCTTCCTGCGTGAGCACGGTGACCGCGTCACCCTGAGTTCGCGCAATGAGCCGGAGCTCAACCGCTTCGCGCCTGGCGACCCGCGTGACACCACCAGCCCGGCGGCGATGGCCGGCAACCTGCAGCGCTTCGTGTTCGGCGACGTACTCAAGGAGGCATCCCGTCAGCAGCTGGCCGATTGGCTGATCGACAACCAGACCGGCGACGCGCGCCTGCGTGCCGGGCTGCCAACGGCTTGGCGGGTAGGTGACAAGACCGGCAGCAACGGCAGCGACACCAGCAACGACATTGCCGTGCTGTGGCCGTTGGCCGGTGGCACGCCATGGCTGCTGAGTACTTACCTGCAGGGTTCTGCACTGGATGATGACGGCAGGAATGGCATCCTGCGGCAGGTAGGGGAGCTGGCTGGCGCCCGCCTGCGCTGACGGCTTCATCGTTGGCGCGGCGGTGACCGGTGGGCGTGACCCCGCGCAACCGGTCACAGGAAACAGGCGTCATGAGCAAGGAAGTAATCTATCTGTTGTTGATTTTCGCGTTGCTGGTCATCCCGCGCGCGTTGCAGCGTTTCAATGTTCCAGCGCCATTGACCTGCCTGGTGTTTGGCATCAGCGCGATGCTGTGGCTGGGGGACGGATCGCACGATCCGGTGGTCAACCTGCTGGCCACCCTGGGTATTTCCTCGTTGTTCCTGTTTGCCGGCCTGGAAGTGGATCTGGCCGACCTGCGCAAGGGCATGTGGCCGCTGCTGACCCATCTGCTGATCCGCAGCGCTACGCTCACCGGCGTCGCCTGGTTGGCATGGCATTACGCCGGCTTGCCCTGGCAGGCGGCGGCCTTGCTGGCGCTGGCGCTGCTCACGCCCTCCACCGGCTTCATCATGGATTCGCTGTCCCAGCTCGGCCTGGATGATGCCGAGCGGTTCTGGGTCAGCAGCAAGGCCATTGCCGGCGAGTTGTTGGCGCTGGCTGCGTTGTTCGTGGTGTTGCAGGCCGGCGATCCGGTGCATATGGCACTGTCGAGCATGGCTTTGCTGGCGATGATGGTCGGCCTGCCGTTGCTGTTCATCGGGCTCGGCCGCTGGGTGGCGCCGCACGCGCCGGGCTCGGAGTTCTCGCTGCTGGTGATGGTCGGCATGCTGGCCGCCTACATCACCTATGCATTGGGCGTGTACTACCTGGTGGGTGCGTTCATCGCCGGCCTGGTCGCGCGCCTGCTGCAGCAGCGCATGCCGTCGCTGGCCTCGCATGAAAACCTGCATGCGTTGCGTCTGTTCGCATCGTTCTTCGTACCGTTCTATTTCTTCAACTCAGGTACCAAGGTGCCAGCCGAAGCGCTGAGCTTCGAAGCACTGGGCCTTGGCCTGCTCATCACCCTGGTGGTGCTGCCGCTGCGCATCGCGGTGATCTGGCTGCAGCGCAGGGTGCTGTTCGGCGAGAGCTTCCGCACCAGCCTGCGGGTGGCACTGGCGCTGTCGCCGACACTGATTTTCACCCTGGTGCTGGCGGCGATCATGCGCGAGCGCTTTGCGATCTCGCCGGTGTTGTTTGGTGCGCTGCTGTTGTATGCCGCATTGACCACGCTGCTGCCGTCGCTGGTGTTCCGACGGCCGATGGATGTGGACCCGCTCAGCAACGAGAGTACTGAAGCCGCCGGTCCCGATGTCGTAAGAGAAACTGTGGTTGATGAAGGTGAAGCGATTTCGGATTCGTCATCAGCACCCAACTCTTACGTACCGGAGCGTTGAGCCGCGCTTATCATTCCCATGGCGGACACGGCCTCGCAATGTAGCGGGCGTGTGGCACAGGGGGTGTTGGTGGATCGGGATAGCTGGCAACAGGTGCGCGAGCTGTTTGACGCAGTGTGTGAACTGCATCCGTTGCAGTGGCGGAGTGAGCTTGCGCGCTTGAGCGCTGATCCAGCCGTCATTGCCGAAACACTGGAGTTGCTTGAAGCGCAGACCAGCGAGCTCGGTCATGCCCTCGAGCCGATGCAGCAGTTGATCGTCGCTGCGATTCCTTCCGAGCTGAGCGAAGGCGATGTCATCGGGCCTTGGCGGCTGTACGAGCGGCTGGCCAGTGGCGGCATGGGCATGGTGTTCCGCGCCGAACGTGCAGACGGCCTGTATGCGCAGGAGGTGGCCGTCAAAGTCCTGCAGGGCAAGCCCAGTGCACGCGTCGCTGAGCGGTTGGCTGCCGAGCGGCGGATTCTGGCCAGCCTGCAGCATCCGAGTATCGCGCGCCTCTACGACGGCGGTACTACTCCTGGCGGGCATCCGTACCTGGTGATGGAGTACGTGCGTGGTGAGCCGCTGGACGTTTACTGCATGCGCCAGCAGCTGGATCTGCGCCAGCATCTGCTGTTGTTCCTGAAAGTGTGCAGCGCGGTGCAGGCCGCGCATGCACGGCTGGTACTGCATTGCGACCTGAAGCCTTCCAATATCCTGGTACGTGAGGATGGCGAGCCGGTGCTGCTCGACTTCGGTGTGTCGCGTTTGCTCGGTGACGAGGCCGACGAACCGGGTGGGCAGTTCTTTACGCCTGCGTACGCGGCACCGGAGCTGCAGTCAGGACTGGCGGTAGGTGTGAGCAGCGATGTTTTCAGTTTGGCTGCGGTGCTGAGCGAGCTGCTGGCAGGCAAGGGCGGGCGGCGCGGCGCAAGCGACAGCGCTGTCGCGGTGGCTGCGCCCAGTGGGCTGGCCCAGGCCGATTGTCGCTGGGTACGGTCTCTCCGCGGCGATCTGGATGCCATCGTGGTGCGGGCGGGTGCTTTGTCACCGGATCAGCGCTATCCGTCGGTGGAGGCGATGGCCGCCGACGTACAGCGTTATCTGCAGCATCGGCCGGTGCAGGCACGCCACGGCGGCCGGTTCTATCGCAGTGGACGCTGGTTGCGACGCAACTGGAAGGGGGCAGCACTGCTGTTGCTGGCGCTGTTGCTTGCAGCCTGGTTTGTGTGGCGTTTGGCTGCCGAACGCGCAGCCGCCGAGCGCGAGGCCAAGATCGCCGAGCAGGTCAGCGGCTTCCTGGTGGAAATGTTCCAGGCGGCCGATCCACGCGAGAAGGGCGTGCGCGGCGGTGAGGACATCAGTGCCCGCGAGGTGCTGGATCGGGCAGCGTCGCGTATCGACAAGGATCTGGATGCATCGCCGGAAGTACAGGCGCGCTTGAAAGGCGTGATTGGCCTGGCCTACCGCAATGCGGGTGATCTGCGGCGGTCTGATCCGCTGATGTTGCAGGCCGCCGAAGCACTGGCTGCCGCCGGTGGCGAAAAAAATCTGGACGAAGCCGCGCGCCTGTTCAACCTGTTGGCGGGTAGCTACTCCAACAACCGCAACGGCGTGGAAGGCGCGAAAATGGCGCGGCGGGCGTTGGCACTGCTGGGCAAGCAGCCGGCGGACAGCTTTCGCGTCGCCCAGTCCTACAACTCATTGGGGCTGTCGTTGTTGTCCGAGCAACGCTATGACGATGCCGAAGCCGCTTTCAAGCAGGCGTTGCAACGCCACCGGGCCGGGAAACGCGAGCAGTACATCGGCGTGGCATTGGACAATCTGGGCATGATGTACCGGCGCAAAGGCGACCTTGTCGCATCGGCGGCAGCGTTTGACGAGTCCACGCCGATGTTCCTGCGTACCTTGGGTGAAATGTCCTACGACTACTGGGCCAGCAACACCGAGCGCACCTTGATGGTGATGGATCGCGGTGATCTGGATGCGGCCATCGCCGGGTTCGAGGCCAACCTCACGCGTGCGCCGAAGATCTTCGGGCAGCGCAGCGTCTATGTGGTCAGCGAGAACAATCGATTGGCATTGGCGCTGATACGTAAAGGCGAGTACGCGCGCGCACAGCGTTATGTTGAAACCGCGCTGCAGCTATCGGCGGAGGTGCTGGGGAGGGACAGTTACAACTATTCAGTCATCACCGAAACCGCTGCGCAGCTTGCGCAGGCGCAGGGCAAGGCTGCCGCCGCTGAAGCCGACTATCGGCAGGCCTTGGCGATACGCGCGGCGGCGATTGGCGGGGATCATCCGGACACCCTGGATCTGGAGCTGCAGCTTGGTTTGTTGCTGGTCGCCCAAGGCAACGCTGCCGGCGATGCCCTGGTACTGCGGGCGCATGCGCTATGGCTGCCGCGTATACCCGCCAGCAGCGCCAATGGCATCCGTGTGCAGCAGGGTTGGGCCGAATGGTTGATCGCCAAGCAGCGGCTGGATGCGGCGGCACAGACCCTGGATTCCGTGCAGCCGTTGCTGTCGGGCAGTCCTTATGCGGCGGTACGCCAACAGGTACTGCGCGCGCGTCTGGCTGAGCAGCACGGCAAGCGCAATGAAGCCGTGCAGCATTGGCAGGCTGCGGTAGCCGCTTCCGAGCTCTTGTATGGCAGGGAATCGCTGGTAACCGCGCAATGGCGCAGCGCCTTGCAGGCGGCGCGTAGTGACACTCAAAGCAGTGCCGCGTTGCCTTGAGCTCGTGTGTGGGCGAGGATCGGGGGATGAAAACCTCATCCTTCCCGAATCTGATCTGCGTGCTGGCTTTGGCCGGCACTGCTGTCCTTCCCGTTTCGGCGACCGCCACCAGCACAGTCCCGGCAGCAAAAGCGGCAGCCGCGCCGGCCGACCAGTTTCTTGCCGATCTGGCGCACTACTGCGGGCAGGCATTTGCCGGTCGCATCATCGCCAATCAGCCAAAGTCCAGCGCGCCGGACCCGTTCGATGGCAAGACCCTGGTGATGCATGTGCGTGGTTGCGACAGCCCGCAGCAGGAGCTGCGGGTGCCGTTCCATGTGGGTGATGACCATTCGCGGACCTGGGTGATCAGCCGCACCGACAGCGGCCTGCGCCTGAAGCACGACCACCGCCATGCCGACGGCAGCCCGGATGCAGTGACCATGTACGGCGGCGATACCGCGCAGGCTGACAGTGCAGGGCGGCAGGAGTTTCCGGTCGATGCCGAATCGGTGGCGATGTTCACCGCGAATGGAATGACCGCCTCGCTGCGTAATACCTGGGCGATGGAGCTGGTGCCGGGCAAGCGTTTTGTCTATGAGCTGGCGCGTCCGGATGGGCGTCTGTTCCAGGTGGAGTTCGACCTGAGTGTGCCGGTGGCACTGCCGCCAGCACCATGGGGCAGCGAGGCCTGAAATACAAAGGGCGCCGTTTGCCGGCGCCCTCTGCTCCACATGGCTTGAGACTCAGCGCCCGCCGAAACGGGCGCGGCAGCCGCCGTTGACCCAGATGCTGTCGCCGTTGAAGCCCCAGTTGCGGCCTTCCACGCAACGCGTATCCGAGGCCTGCTGGACGATGACCGGGCGGCCCTGGCGACGATCCCATGGGCAGGTATTCAAGCGGTTGCTGTTGCTGTGGCAATCCACGAAGTAGTTGTTGCCGCCCCAGCCGCCGCCATTGCCCCAACCACCGCCGCGGCCTTCGGCGAACTCGCCACGGCAGCCGCCGTTGACCCAGACCGCGCCATTGCTGCTGCCCCAGTTGCGGCCCTCCACGCAGCGCGTATCGGAAACCTGGCGGACCAGTACCGCACTACGCCAGCCGGTATTGCAGACCACATGACGGTTGCTGTTGCTGTCGCAGCGGATGGTCTGGTTACCGTTGCCATTACCTTGGCCGCCGCCCCAACCGCCGCCGCCGCGACCTTCGGCAAACTCGGCGCGGCAACCGCCGCTGACCCAGACGCTGCCGTTATTGCTGCCCCAGTTGCGGCCTTCGGTGCAGCGGGTATCGGAGACCTGGCGGACCAGCACCGCGCTGCGCCAACCGGTGTTGCAGACCTGCTGGCGGTTGTTGTTGCTGTCGCAGCGGATGGTGCGGTTGCCGTTGCCGTTCCAGCCGCCCTGGCCGCCACCCCAGCCGCCGCGACCCTCGCTGAATTCTGCGCGGCAGCCGTTGCTGACCCAGACGTTGCCATTGCTGCTGCCCCAGCTGCGACCCTCGATACATTCAGCTTTGGATAGCTGCCGGGTCAGCACGGCGCTGCGCCAGCCGGTGGCACAGACACGCTGGCGCCGATCCACGCTTTCGCATCGGATCGGACCATTCTGGTTGCCGCCCGGGTAGCCGGATTGGGCCGCCGCGGGGGTGGGGCTCATTGCCAGCCCCAACAGGGCAGCCAGGCCGGCGAGCAGGAGGTGAGGGTTCATGGTGGCTTCCCTGTTCAGGTTTGGACGCGGAACTATAGGCGCAGTCCCACTTAAGGCCGCGTGACTGATGAGCGGATTTGCTCCTGCACCCGCTGAGCGCCAAAATACGGGGCTACCCGGCACCGTTTCGTGCCGGGCCCCCTGCGGAGCTTTCCATGCGTACCCATTTCTGCGGCCTGGTCGACGAGACCCTGATCGGCCAAACCGTGACCCTCGCCGGCTGGACCGACGTTGCCCGTAACCTCGGCGGTGTCTGCTTCATCGATCTGCGCGACCACGAAGGCATCGTCCAGGTCACCGTCGAGCCCGACAACGCCGAAGTGTTCGCCGTCGCCGCCAGCCTCGGCTACGAGGACGTGCTGCAGGTCGAAGGCGTGGTGCGGGCGCGTCACGCGGTCAACGACAAGATCCGCAGCGGCAAGGTGGAAGTGATCGCCACCCGCATCAGCATCCTCAACAAGGCCGCGCCGCTGCCGTTCCATGCGCACGAGAACCCGGGCGAGGAAACCCGCCTGAAGTACCGCTACCTGGACCTGCGTCGCCCGGAAATGCAGCGCATGCAGCGTACCCGCATCAAGCTGGTGCAGGCGCTGCGCCGCCATCTGGACGCGCGCAGCTTCCAGGACATCGAAACCCCGATCCTGACCAAGGCCACGCCGGAAGGCGCGCGCGACTTCCTGGTGCCGGCACGCATGCACCCGGGCGAGTTCTACGCCCTGCCGCAGAGCCCGCAGCTGTTCAAGCAGATCCTGATGGTGGCCGGCTTCGACCGCTACTACCAGATTGCCCGCTGCTTCCGCGACGAGGCCCTGCGTGCCGACCGCCAGCTGGAATTCACCCAGCTGGACATGGAGTTTGCCTTCGTGCGC
This sequence comes from Stenotrophomonas sp. STEN022, assembly GCF_056760155.1. Classification (NCBI taxonomy): domain Bacteria; kingdom Pseudomonadati; phylum Pseudomonadota; class Gammaproteobacteria; order Lysobacterales; family Lysobacteraceae; genus Stenotrophomonas; species Stenotrophomonas sp. STEN022. The sequence continues at coordinate 17,669 of NZ_JBRREG010000073.1, read as the reverse complement.
GAGCGCGATGTGCAGGATTTCGTCGAGGACATGATCCGCTCGATCTTCAAGGAAGTGGTCGACGTCGACCTGGATGCCAGCTTCCCGCGCATGACCTGGGCCGAGGCGATGCGTCGCTACGGTTCGGACAAGCCGGACCTGCGCATCGCGCTGGAGCTGGTGGACGTGGCCGAGCTGGTCAAGACCAGCGAGTTCCCGGTGTTCACCGCTGCCGCCAATGACGCCGACGGTCGCGTGGCTGCGCTGCGCATCCCGGGCGGTGCCAGCCTCAGCCGCAAGCAGATCGACGAATACGCCGCCCACGCCGCCAAGTACGGTGCCAAGGGCCTGGCTTACATCAAGATTGCCGAGAACGGCGAGATCAGCTCGCCGATCCAGAAGTTCTTCGCCGAAGACGCCTTCGCTGCGCTGCTCAAGCAGGTTGGTGCAGGTAATGGCGACATCGTGTTCTTCGGCGCAGGCGGTTACAACAAGGTCTCCGACTTCATGGGCGCGCTGCGCCTGAAGGCCGGCAAGGACTTCAACCTGGTTGCCGACGGCTGGGCACCGCTGTGGGTCACCGACTTCCCGATGTTCGAGTGGGACGAGGAAGAGCAGCGCTACGTCGCCCTGCATCACCCGTTCACCGCACCGGCGGTGGACGATGTGGCCGAGCTGCGCGCGCATGCGAAGACCGCGGTTTCGCGCGGTTATGACATGGTGCTCAACGGCAACGAGATCGGTGGCGGTTCCATCCGTATCCACCGCCCGGAAATGCAGAGCGCGGTGTTCGAGCTGCTCGGCATCGGTGCCGAGGAGGCCCGCGCCAAGTTCGGCTTCCTGTTGGATGCGCTGAACTTCGGCGCACCGCCGCACGGTGGTATCGCCTTCGGTATCGACCGTATTGCCGCACTGATGGCCGGTACCGAGTCCATCCGTGACGTGATTCCGTTCCCGAAGACCACCGGCGCACAGTGCCTGATGACCGACGCACCGTCGCCGATCGCCGACGCGCAGCTGGCTGAAGTGCACGTGCAGGTGCGTCCGCGCGCCGACAAGGCCTGAGCCTTGGCAGCAAGCGCCAGCATCCGTCGCGCCACGCCCGATGATGCTGGCGTGTTGTGTGCACTGGCCGAACGTACCTTCGTGGAGACGTTCGGCCACCTGTATCCAGCGCAGGACCTGGCCGATTACCTGGCCACGGCGTACCCGGTCGAACTGCAGCGGCAACAGCTGCAGTCCGGTGACTACGCGGCGTGGTTGCTGGAGGTGGGCGGCGAGGCCATCGGCTTCGCCTTTGCTGGGCCCTGTGGCTTGCCGCATGCGGATGCTACAGCGGCTGACGGCGAATTGAAGCGCTTGTATGTGCTGCGCCAGCATCAAGGTGGCGGACAAGGCGGGCAGTTGTTCGCTGCGGCACTGCAGTGGTTGCAGACCCCGGGGCGTACATTGTGGATTGGCGTGTGGTCGGAGAACTTTGGCGCGCAACGTTTCTATGCACGGCACGGCTTCGAGCAGGTCGGTGCCTATGAATTTCCGGTGGGCAGCGTGCGCGACAATGAATTCATTCTGCGGCGGCTTGCGGGCTGATTGGTGCTGGGCGACGGCGATTTCAGGCATCGCCGGGAGTGCGCCTTGCCGAGCATGGCTCGGCACTACAGTTGTGTGCCTGCATTTGTGGGAGCGGCGTGAGCCGCGAAGCTGGTAATCCAGCAGTTTGCCGATAGCCTCCCTGCATGCATCGAAATGTGCGCTGCATCGCTGTGGGTATGTTTGGCTGCTGCGTCTAGACAGGAAAGGGACTGGTTTGCGTGCTCATACGCGCGCAGCCTTCTGAATATCGGACCTGGTAGCTGAGCCTTGTTGCTGCGACCACGGTGCGGATTGTCTGGGCGTTGGTACGGACGGCAAAACTGGCGTTGATGCAGTTGCCGGCAAGGCGAAGCAAGCATGAGAAAGCATTTTGACGAGGCGCAGGTGATCGGCTTCCTGCGTGAGCTTGATGCCGGTCAGACCCTGCAGGAGCTCTGCAGGAAGCACGGTTTCAGTGAAGCATCGCGTGCGCTGCTGCAGCGCATCTGCGCTGGTCGGTGCGCGCCTCACGCAAGCCACCTGCGGCGGCTGCAGGCGGAGAACCAGCGGCTCAAGGATTTGTTGCACCTGCAGGTGCTGGAGCGCGAGCGGATCAGGCAGGCATTGCTGCAGCCATTGTGAGGTGTCACCGTGCGCCGTAGGAACCCTGCGGCGCACGGTGATCAGCGGCTGAGCTCCGTCTCGCCTGCGGCGTTGGTATGTGCGGAAACCTTGTGCAGGGCGTTCAAGGCTTCAACGAAGCCAGTGCTGTCATTGCTGCGGAACACCCCGGAAACGCGCAGTTCCCCCAGCGCCGCATCCGTGATCCGCAACGGGGTGCCACCATAGCGGTTGAACTCGTCCACTGCCGCCTGCAATGGCAGGTCTGCAAACACCAGTTGGCCATCGATCCATGCCGGTGCGCTTCCGCCCTGGAAGTTCTGTACTTGTGGCGCCTTGCCGGTGGTCATGTGCGCGCGCTGCCCGGGAATGAGCGTGGCCACGGCCGCACTGCTGTCGTCGGCCGCGGCGGCGCGCAGCTGTACCTTGCCCTCGAACAGGGTTACATCAAGGCTATCGTCCAGGCGATACACCTCGAACTGGGTGCCGACCGCACGCACGCTGCCTTGTGCCGTATCCACGGTCAACGGACGTGCGCTGTCCGCAGCTACCTTGAAGAAGGCGCGGCCCCGGTCCAGTTCGATGCGACGCTGTTGCCTGCTGTAGTGCACGCGCAGCGTGGTGTCGGTATCCAGATCAACCTGCGTGCCATCGTCGAGTGTGATGCTGCGTTGCTCGCCGATCGCGCTGGCATAGCGTTGTTCGCTGATTGGTGCAGGGGTAAAGACGCGCCAGCCAATGACAATCGCAGTCAGCGCCGCTGCGCAGGCCACCAGCCATTGCATACGGCGCGGTCTGCGCCGTTGCTGCGGCTGGGCTTGCGCCGGAACTGCTGCAGGGATCGCCGCCAGCCGCTGGCTGATCTCGGGCGCGGCGGAAAAATCGCCCAGCATCGTCCACATGCGCTCGACGCGCTCGTAGGCAAGCCGATGCGCGGGCTCGGCATCCAGCCAGAGCTGGTGCTCGGCCTGCTCATCTTCACTCACTTCGTCGGCGTGCAGGCGTGCAAACCAGGCCGCGGCCTGGGTGCGGATTGGATCGGCATCTGCAACGACTTCAAGCTTGGTTTCTTTCATGGCTGCTCCAAACGCGTGCCGAAGTGCAGCAGGGCGCGCATCATCTGTTTCTCCACGGCACTGACACTGATGCCCAGTTGGCTGGCGATGGCGGCATAGGTCATGCCTTCATAGCGATGCAGCAGGAATACCTGCTGGCAACGCGGTGGTAAATCATCCAGCACCTTCAAGAACAGCTGCAGGCGTTCGCGGTCCTGGTAGACGCGCTCACCACATACGGTTTCGGTGGGCCAGCCCTCGGTGTTCTCATCGATGGGTACATGTTGTCCAACATGGCGGGTACGGTCGCGACGGTAACGGTCGCGCAGCAGGTTGCCCGCAATCGTCATCAGATAGGCCTCGACGTTGTTGACCTTGTCCGCCTGCGGATCGCGCATCATCCGCACCAGGGTTTCCTGGGTGAGATCTTCGGCGTCTTCCACCGTACCCAGGTGGTTCCTGAAGTAGCGCATCAGGCGTGGACGGTACTGTTGCGCCATGGCGCCCGTGTCCCGGAGGCTGTCGGGCGGGGGCTGGATGGGCGGCAGGGCGGCGGTCATTGGCAGGCGTTGACAGTCTGGGGCGACACGCGCAGCTTGGGCCAGTGCCAGTGATTCTGCCAGATGAGGGGTTTTGCGCTTGCTGCGTCTGTACAGGGGGTTGCCGGTTCGGTGCCAGTCCGGTTGTCACTGGGAGAGGGGATGATTGCCAGCGCAGGTCGCGGAAATCAGCGGGTGCGGGACGGTCGACGTGGCATGTTGCGCTGGCTGTTACTATGCCTTGTCCTGGTGATCGTGCCTGCTTGGGCACAGGGCAGCTCCGTCATCCGCGATTACCAGCAGCCACGGCAGCCCTTGCAGCAGGCGTTGGCGCAACTGGCAACCAGCTCGGGGCTGCAGATATTGATGGCGCCGCAGATGCTCGCAGGCAGGACTGCACCTGCGTTGAACGGGCGCTACAGCGTCGCTCAGGCCCTGCAGCAACTGCTCGCTGGCAGCGGCCTGAGCTATCGGCTGACCAGCAGCGGGGTCATCACCATTGTCCAGGCGGCGACAGCGCCGGCAGCCGAAGCGCCCAAGCCAACGCAGCCGGCGATGATGCCGGCGGTGGCCAGTTCCTTGGCCTCGCTGCAGGTCACCGGCTCGCGGATACGCCGCAGCGCGTTTGAAGGCCCGGCACCGGTAACCATCATCACTGCCGAGCAGATGCAACGCGATGGCCATTTCATCTTGGCAGATGCGCTGGCCGTGAATGGCATGAGCAACTACGGCGCCGAGTCGCTGGACGGCGGCGGGCGCTTTTCGGCGAACGCGCAGCCCTTGAACCTGCGCGGCCTGGGCCCGGGCAGGGCACTGATCCTCGTCGATGGCCGGCGGTTGCCCGATTACCCGTTTCCCTCGAACGGACGCAGTAATTTCCAGAGCCTGGGTGGCATTCCCCTGGCCAGCGTGGAGCGTGTCGAGCTGATGACCGGTGGCGCCTCGGCCATCTACGGGGCCGATGCGATCGCCGGGGTGGTCAATATCGTGCTCAAACAACCGCGTAGCGGTTCGCAGGCCAGGGTGCGCACCGGCACCAGCAGCCAGGGCGGTGGTGATCGCTTTGATCTGCAGTGGTCCGCCGGGCACGGCGGCGAGAACTGGGGGCTGAGTTACGCCGTGCAATATTCGGCTGCCGAGTTGCTGCGCGGCTCGCAACGCGACCTGGAACGTCCAACGGACGGCACTGCAGGCGTGCCAGTGAATCCGGAACTTGGGCTGGGTTTCATGCGCGAGGGCGGTGCCGCGCAAATGCTGGTGTCGCTGCCGCGCGATGTCTGCTCGCGTTGGCAGGGTGAGTTCGTCGACTGGAATTTCCTGGCGCCAGCAAACACGCCATCGGCGCTGCTGGGGCACGGCTGCGGAACCTGGCGCAACGCTGGATACACCTCGCTGATGGATGGCGTGCGGGAGTTGTCCGGGCAGCTGCATGCACAGTGGACGTTGTCACCGCGCACGCAGGCATGGGCGGGCTTGCAGCTGTGGAATGCGCGCAGTGAGCTGGCCAGCGGCTTTGAAACCATCACCGGGCCGCATCTGGCCAGTACCGGCAAGGTCAGCCAGGTCTATGACCCCCGCTTGGGATACCTCGCGCCACGACGCGTGCTTACCCCGCAGGAAGTGGGTGGGCCCGACGCAATGAACGATCACTACAGCGAGCGGATGTGGGATCTGGCGCTGGGGCTGCAAGGACGTTACGGGCAGCGCCTGGACTGGAGCCTGACGGTGGGTCGTTCGGATTATCGGGTGCAGCGTGATCGACGGCGCTTGCTGGGCCAGAAGGTCAATGACTTTTTCTTTGCTCCCGCGATCGGGGTGACCAATGATGGCGTCATCATCCAGCCATTGAACCTGCAGCATTGGTATCGGCCGATCACGCCTGACGAATACATGGCCATGTCGGGCAATGTGCATTACGACGCGCTTACCCGGGTGGATGAGGCGTCCTATGTTGTCTCCGGTGGGATCACTGATCTGCCTGCGGGCAGCCTGGCAATGGCGCTGGTGGCGGAGGCCAGTCGACAGCGCTACCGGCTGCGCAACACGCCATCGGTACTGCCCCTGCAGATGGACACCTATAACCTCACCGGCAGCGTGGGCGAGGGCGCGCGCGATCGCTACGCGCTGGGCGCAGAGCTGAGCGTTCCGCTGACGACGGCGATCAAGGGCAGTCTGGCTGGTCGCGTGGACAGGTACGACGATGCGGTCGCAGTCGCCACCGCGCGCACCTGGAGTGCGGGGCTGGAATGGCGGCCTGCACACAACCTGCTGTTGCGTGCCAGCCACGCGACCAGCTTCAAAATGCCAGACATGCATTGGGTGTTCACCGATGGCGGCGGCAGTTTTGGCAGCGCCATCGATGCAAGGCGCTGTATCGTTGCCGGTGCCAATCCCGGCTGTGCTGGTTATGAATCGGAGTTTCTGACCCGGACCTATCGCAACCCTGAGCTGGGTGCGGAGACCGGCACCTCGACCACGGTCGGTGTTGTCTGGGATGCCAGCGATGCCTTGTCGATCAGCGCGGACTACTGGGATGTCAGCAACGAAGGCGGCATTGGCCGCATCTCGCCGGCGCTGCTATTGCGTGATGAAGCCGAGTGCGCCACCGGCCTGCGCCCGGATGGACGCCCGAGCACGGTGGACCCACGCTCCTGGGAGTGTCGCAGGGCACGCTCGCGGGTAGTGCGTGGTGGCGAGCAGGGCGATGGCCGCATCCTCATGGTCGAGTCGACGGCGGCCAACCAGTCCAAGCAACGCATCCGCGGCATCGACACGGTAGCGGATTGGCGTTTCAGCAACGGCATCGGCGACTTCACCGTGCACACGACCTGGTCGCACACCTTCTGGGCCCAGCGTCGGGTGCGCTCACCGGGTACCTTGCATGAGCAATGGCGCCAGACGCAGTGGGAGTCGGGTGAGAACCTGGCATTCCGCAGCAACCTGCGTACCAGTCTGGGTTGGCAGGGACAGGGTGGCTGGTCAGCCAACCTGTCCGGCATCCGCTACGGCCGCTTGCCGCGCGTTGATGGTCAGGGCCGGATAAAGCCACTGCTGCTATGGAATGCCAATGTCAGCAAACAGGTCAGCAAGCGCGCAACGGCGACCTTGTTCATCAACAATCTATTCAATACAGCGCCGCCGCGTGACAGCAGCAATGACGAATTTCCGTACTACTACGACGAGGTCTACAGCGCGGTAGGGCGGCAGCTGGCCGTGCAGCTGGATTACAACTTCGACTGAAGGCCGGGGCATTGCCCGTTGTGGTGGGCCGGGGCGATGACGGAAACTGCGCGCATGTCATGGCAGAACTCCCCGCGTCCCCGTGTGCTGATCCTGCACGGCATCTGGAACACCCGCTCCTGGCTGTTGCCATTGGCCTGGCGGCTGCGCACGCAGGGCTTCGCAGTGGATACGTTTGGCTACGCCAGCGTGTTCGGCGGACCCGAACAGGCGGTGCCGCAGTTGGTGCAACGTTTGCGCACGGGAGGGCAGGTATCGCTGGTCGGGCACAGCCTGGGTGGTCTGGTCGCGCTGGAGGCGTTGCGGCAGGCGCCGAGCCTGGAGGTGCCGCGGGTGGTCTGCCTGGGCTCACCGCTATGCGGCAGTGGCACCGCCCGTTCGATGGCCGAGCATGGTTGGGTGGCGGCCTTGGGGCGTAGCGGCGACCTGTTGTTGCACGGTCTGCCGGATTGGCAGGGAAAGGCCGAGGTCGGCCTGATCGCCGGCTCGGTGGCGCATGGGCTGGGGGCGATGATGGGCGCGCTGGATGGCGAATCCGATGGCACCGTGGGGCTGGCGGAGACCCGTCTGCCGGGCCTGGCCGATCACTGCGTGGTGCCGGTCAGCCATAGCGGGCTGGTGCTGTCGCCCGAGGTGGCCACGCTGACCGCCGGCTTCCTGCGCCAAGGGCGCTTTCCGACGGTTGCCGCCGTAACCGGCTGATGACGGGGGCCGGGCGGGGGATCAGGTAGAATTACCGCCCTGTTCCTGACAGATGTACGGTATTCCCATGGGTCGAGGTCCTTCCATCGAAGGTCGCAAAAACGCGAATGACGCGAAGCGCGGCAAGATTTTCACCAAAATCATCCGGGAGATCAGCGTTGCTGCCCGTGGTGGCGGAGGCGACCCAAACAACAACCCGCGCCTGCGTGTGGCGATGGACAAGGGCCTGGCCGCGAACATGACCAAGGATGTCATCGAACGCGCGATCAAGAAGGCCACCGGTGAGCTGGAAGGCGTCGAGTACGAGGAAGTGCGCTACGAGGGCTATGCCCCGGGCGGCATCGCCGTGATCGTCGACTGCCTGACCGACAACCGCGTGCGCACCGTGGCCGATGTCCGCCATGCTTTCAGCAAGTGCGGTGGCAACATGGGCACCGAAGGCTCGGTGTCGTTCATGTTCAAGCGGCTGGGCGTGCTGAGCTTTGCACCGGGTGCGGATGAAGAGGCCATCACCGAGGCGGCGATCGAGGCTGGTGCCGACGATATCGCGGTCTATCCGGAAGATGGCTCCATCGACGTGATCACCGCGCCGGAAGCCTTCCAGTCGGTGAAGGACGCGATGACAGCCGCCAAGCTGGTGCCGGACCACAGCGAAATCACCTTCCGTGCCGACAACGACGTCGCCGTCGATGCCGATACCGCCGTGCAGGTGAAGAAGCTGCTGGACATGCTTGAAGACCTGGACGATGTGCAGGACGTGTATTCCAACGTCGACCAGGCAGGCCTGGAGCGGGTCTGAGGACCCGCCCGGTCCCACCGGGTGAGACGGCGTCCGGCCATGCTGGGCGCCGTTTTTTACTGATAGAGGCAGCATGACCCGCATCCTTGGCATTGATCCCGGCTCGCAGCGCACCGGCGTCGGCATCATCGACATCGACGCCAATGGCCGTGCCCGCCATGTCCATCACGCGCCATTGGTGCTGCTGGGGGCGGCGGATTTCCCGCAGCGCTTGCGCTTGCTGGCGCACGGGCTGCACGCCTTGATCGAGGAGTTCCAGCCACAGGAAGTGGCGATCGAGAAGGTGTTCATGGCCAAGAACGCCGATTCGGCGCTGAAGCTGGGTCAGGCGCGTGGCGCTGCAGTGTGTGCGGTGGTGATGCGCGACCTGCCGGTCAGCGAATACGCCGCCACCGAGATCAAGCTGGCCGTGGTTGGCCGCGGCGGCGCGGAAAAGCAGCAGGTGCAGCACATGGTGGGTTTGATGCTGAACCTGCAGGGCAAATTACAGGCAGACGCCGCCGATGCATTGGCGGTGGCCATCACGCATGCGCATGTCCGCGCCACGGCCAACCGGCTGGGGGTGGACGTGCGCCAGGCTTGGAGTCGCAAATGAGGTTTTTCGCATGATCGGTCGCCTGCGCGGCATCCTCGCCTACAAGGCCCCGCCGTGGCTGGTGATCGACGTCAATGGCGTCGGTTATGAGTTGGAGGCGCCGATGAGCACCTTCTATGACCTGCCCGATGTCGGTCGCGAGGTCATCCTGTTCACCCATTACGCGCAGAAGGAAGACAGCGTCTCGCTGTACGGCTTCCTGCGTGAGGGCGAGCGCCGGCTGTTCCGCGACGTGCAGAAGGTGTCGGGCATCGGCGCCAAGATCGCGCTGGCGGTGCTGTCCGGGGCCAGCGTCGACGAGTTCGCGCGGCTGATCCAGACCGGCGATGTCACTGCGTTGACCCGTATTCCCGGTATAGGCAAGAAGACCGCCGAGCGCATGGTGGTCGAACTGCGTGACCGCGCAGCCAATTTCACCGGTGGCGGCGCACCCATTGCCGGCCAGTTGGGCACTGATGCGGTGTCCGAGGCGACAGTGGCGTTGCAGCAACTGGGCTATAAACCGGCAGAGGCGGCCAAGATGGCGCGCGATGCCGGTGCCGAGGGCGATGATGTCGCCACGGTCATCCGTAAAGCGCTGCAGGCAGCCCTGCGTTAACCCCTTCGGCAGCATGACGCCAACCCGAGATCGCCATGTCCCACGCTCCTTCCACGTCTGAATCCTCCACTCAAGGCCATGGCCACGGTCACGGCGGCGCTGCCGGCGGCCTGGCACTGGTTGTCGGCGCCATCGGCGTGGTGTTCGGCGATATCGGCACCAGCCCGCTGTACACCCTGAAGGAAGCGTTCTCGCCGCACTACGGGCTCAACAGCGACCACGACACCGTGCTGGGCGTGCTGTCGCTGGCGTTCTGGGCGCTGAACATGGTGGTGACGCTCAAGTACGTGACCATCATCATGCGCGCCGACAACGACGGCGAGGGCGGCATCATGGCGCTGATGGCGCTGGCCCAGCGCACCCTGCGCAATGGCTCGCGGTCAGCCTATGTGGTCGGCATCCTCGGTATTTTCGGCGCCTCGCTGTTCTTTGGTGACGGTGTGATCACCCCGGCGATCTCGGTGCTGGGTGCGGTCGAGGGCCTGGAAGTAGCGGCGCCGGGGCTGGGGCATTTCGTGGTGCCGATCACCCTGGTGGTGCTGGCAGCGGTGTTCGCCGCGCAGCGCTTTGGCACCGAGAAGGTGGGCAAGGTATTCGGCCCGGTGATGACCATCTGGTTCCTGTCGCTCGCCGCCATCGGCATCTGGAACGTGATCGCCGCGCCTGAGGTACTCAAGGCCTTCAACCCGCTGTGGGCGGCGCGCTTCTTCATGGAGCATGGCTGGCACGGCGTCTTCATCCTCGGTGCGGTGGTGCTGGCGGTGACCGGTGGCGAGGCCTTGTATGCGGACATGGGCCACTTCGGTGCGCCGCCGATCCGCCATGCCTGGTACTTCTTCGTGCTGCCATGCCTGGTGCTCAACTACCTGGGGCAGGGCGCACTAGTGCTGCAGCGCCCGGACGCGGTGGCCAATCCGTTCTTCGAGGCGGTGCCCGGCTGGGCGCTGATCCCGATGATCATCCTGGCCACAATGGCCGCGGTGATCGCCAGCCAGTCGGTCATCACCGGTGCATTCTCGGTCTCGCGCCAGGCCATGCAACTGGGTTACATCCCGCGCATGCGCATCCTGCATACCTCGCACGACACCATCGGCCAGATCTATATCCCCGGCATCAACTGGGGGCTGGCGGTGATGGTGTTCGGGTTGGTGCTGGCGTTCCGCAGCTCCAGCAATCTGGCCGTGGCTTACGGCATCTCGGTGTCGGGCACGATGTTGATCGACACCTTGTTGCTGGCGCTGGTGGCCCGCGTGCTGTGGCCGCGGGCGCGCCACGCCATCATTGCCTTGTGCGTGGTGTTCCTGGTAATCGACCTGGGCTTCGTGATCGCCAACGGCGCCAAGCTGCTGCAGGGCGCCTGGTTCCCGCTGGTGCTTGGCCTGGTGCTGTTCACGATGATGCGCACCTGGCGCCGTGGTCGTGAGCTGCTGCGTGACGAGATCCGCAAGGACGGTATTCGTCTGGACACCTTCCTGCCGGGTCTGATGCTGGCACCGCCGGTGCGGGTGCCAGGTACGGCGGTGTTCCTGACCGCCGACCCGACCGTGGTCCCGCATGCACTGATGCACAACCTCAAGCACAACAAGGTGCTGCACGAGCGCAATGTGTTCCTGCATGTGGAAACCCTGCCGATGCCTTACGCGGCCGAAGGCCAGCGGCTGCGCATCGATTCGGTCGGTGATGAGTTCTACCGTGTCTACGTGCGCTACGGCTTCATGGAAACCCCGGATATTCCGCTCGCGCTGATGCGGTCCTGTGACCACGGCGGCATCTATTTCGATCCGATGGATACCACCTTCTTTGCCAGCCGCGAGACCATCGTGGCCAGCGCGAACCGTGGCATGCCGATCTGGCGCGACAAGCTGTTCGCCTTCATGCATCGCAACGCGGCACCTGCCACAGGCTTCTTCCGCATACCGGGCAACCGGCTGGTGGAACTGGGTGCGCAGGTGGAAATCTGATCGGATGCGACGTGCTTGGCGCATAATTGCGAAATGACTGACGACCGCATCATCGGCGCAGGCGCGACCCGCGAGGACGACGCCGCCGACGCCAGCATCCGCCCGCGCAGCCTGGCCGATTACCTCGGCCAGGCGCCGGTGCGTGAGCAGATGGATATCTATATCCAGGCCGCCAAGGCCCGCCGCGAGGCGCTGGATCATGTGCTGATCTTCGGCCCGCCCGGGCTGGGCAAGACCACGCTGAGCCATGTGATCGCCAACGAGCTGGGCGTGGCGCTGCGTGTCACTTCCGGTCCGGTGATCGAAAAAGCCGGCGATCTGGCTGCGTTGCTGACCAATCTGCAGCCGCATGACGTCTTGTTCATCGACGAAATCCACCGTCTTTCGCCGGTGGTCGAGGAAGTGCTGTACCCGGCGATGGAAGATTTCCAGATCGACATCATGATCGGTGACGGCCCGGCCGCGCGCTCGATCAAGCTGGATCTGCCGCCGTTCACCCTGATTGGCGCCACCACCCGCGCCGGTTTGCTGACCGCGCCGCTGCGCGACCGTTTTGGCATCGTGCAGCGGCTGGAGTTCTATTCGGCCGAGGAACTGACCCGCATCGTGCGGCGTTCTGCGGCCATCCTCGGCATTGATTGCAGTGCCGAGGGCGCTGGCGAGATCGCCCGCCGCTCGCGCGGCACCCCGCGTATCGCCAACCGGCTGCTGCGGCGCGTGCGCGATTACGCGCAGGTCAAGGCTGGTGGGCATATCGACCAGACGGTGGCGCAGGCTGCAATGCAGATGCTCAAGGTCGATCCGGAAGGCTTCGACGAGCTCGATCGGCGCATGCTGCGCACCCTGGTTGAATATTTCGATGGTGGCCCGGTCGGGGTCGAGTCGATGGCCGCAGCCCTTTCCGAGGAGCGCGGCACCCTGGAAGACGTGGTCGAACCGTTCCTGATCCAGCAGGGCTTCCTGGTGCGTACCGCCCGCGGGCGCATGGCCACCAGCAAGGCGTACCGCCATCTGGGCCTCAAACCCAAGGCCGCACCAGCTCCAACGGACCTGTTCGCGGAGCAACACGATGACGAATGAGTCTCGGTTCAGTTGGCCGACACGCATTTACTGGGAAGATACCGACGCTGGCGGCGTGGTGTACCACGCCCGCTACGTGGCCTTCATGGAGAGGGCAAGGACCGAATGGATGCGCGCCCTCGGCTATGGTCAGGAAACCATGCGTTGCGGTGACGGCCAGGTTTTCGTGGTCCGTGCCATGAATCTGGATTTCCTGAAGCCGGCCAAGCTGGACGATGCGCTGACCACCACGGTGGAACTGCTGCAATGCCGGCGGGCCAGCCTGCTGATGGCGCAGGCGGTGATGCGCGATGATCAGGTGCTGGCGACGGCGCAGGTTCGCCTCGCCGCCGTCGGTGCCCGCGACTTCCGTCCGCAGGCGCTCGATGACACGCTTTACGCAGTACTGAAACCCCTTCAAACACAACCCGCTTAAGCAACACTGAGGAAGATCGGATGATCGCTTTGCTTCTGGCCCTGCAGGCCACCGTGACCGAGGTCCTGCCGGCCGACGTCAGCGCCGCCGCCGCGCAGACCGTGGCGCAGGCCAGCCATGGCGGCGGCATCAATTACCTGGACCTGATGCTCAAGGCCAGTATCCCGGTCAAGCTGATCGTGCTGCTGTTGCTGGCAGGTTCGTTCATCAGCTGGGTGATCATTTTCCGCAAGGCACGCGTGTTCAAGGCCGCCGACAACGAGGCCAGCGAGTTCGAGAACCGCTTCTGGTCCGGCGCCGATCTGGGCAAGCTGTACGCCTCGGCCACCGACCGCAACCGTCAGGTTGATGGCCTGGAAGCCATTTTCGAAGCCGGTTTCCGCGAGTATTCGCGCCTGCAGGGCCGCCGCGCTTTCGACGGCCGTACCCAGCTGGAAGGTGCGCAGCGCGCCATGCGCACCACCTATGCCCGCGAAGTGGATGGGTTGGAGCGCAACCTGGAATTGCTGGCCAATATCGGTTCCACCGCCCCGTACGTGGGTCTGGTCGGCACCGTGTTCGGCATCATGGTGACCATGCACGACATGATCAGCAGCGGTGAGCAGGCCGGTATCGCCTCGGTTGCACCGGGTATCTCCGAAGCCCTGTTCGCCACCGCGATCGGCCTGTTCGTGGCCATCCCGGCGGTGTGGGCCTACAACCGCTTCACCACCCGCGTCGAGCGGCTGTCGGTGCGCTATGAAACCTTCGCCGAGGAGTTCAGCTCCATCCTGCAGCGCCAGCAGAGCGGTAGCGACGAGTAAGTGCGCCAGCGCCTTTCTCTGACCGCAGGAGCCCAACCATGACCGCCGCCATTCCCCGCCGCAAGCGCCGCAAGCTGAGGTCCGAGATCAACGTCGTGCCGTACATTGACGTGATGCTTGTGCTGCTGATCATCTTCATGGTGACCGCGCCGCTGCTGACCCTCAGTTTCGAGGTCGACCTGCCCAGTTCCACCGCCAAGGCGCTGGAGAGCAAGCAGGACCCGATCGTGGTCTCGGTCCGTGCCGACGGCCAGATGAGCCTGAAGCTGCCCGAAGCCAAGGACCCGCAAGCCATGGACGCTGGAGCGCTGCAGGCGCAGCTGAGCGCCTTGGCCTCGCAGGACAAGGAACTTCGCGTGATCGTGGCCGCCGACAAGAGCGTGGCCTATGAAAAGGTCATGGACGCCATGGATGTGATCAAGGCTGCGAAGATCGAAAAGGTGGGTCTGGCGACCGATGCACGCTGACGCACTGCCACCGCCGCACGACAACCGCAACGAGTGGGGCCTGCCGGTCGTACTGGCGTTGCTGGTGCACCTGTTGGTCGCGGCGATTTTCATCATTGCCTGGGTGTGGTCGCCTTCGCGCAGCACCGAGGCCGCCGCTGGTGACCCGGCGCTTGAGGCCAACATGCAGTTGTCCGCCGCCGAAGCCTCGGCCGCGCGGCAGGCTCTGCGTGCCTCGGAGAAACTGCCGGATCTGCCCGAGCCGGTGGAAGAAGCGCAGCCCGAGCCCGTGCCTGAAGACACCGTGCCGCCGCCGCAGCCCATCCCCGAGCCCAAGCCGCAGGACGCGCCCACCCCGCAGCAGCACAACGCCCAGGAGCGCATTGCCCAGCCGGACACGATTGACCAGGAGCGCGTCAGTGCCTTGGCCATTTCCCAGGAAAAGGCCAGGCAGGAGCAGGAAGCCAAGCGCCGCCAGGAGCAGATCGACCTGACCGAACGCAAGCGCGTGGAAGAGGCCGAGCAGAAACTGCGCCTGGCCAAGCAGCAGGAGGAGGATCGTAAGAAGATCGCCGACCAGCAGCGCCAGGCCAGTGAGACCCAGGCCGAGCAGGAGCGCCAGCAGAAGATCGCCGAGATCCGCCGCAAGCGCGAACAGGCAGAGCGCGAGGCCAAGCTGGCCGAGCAGCGCCTGCGCCAGGTGGCCGATGCCCGCGCCCGTGCACAGGCGACGTCGACCAGCAGTGGCAACACTGGGCCGAGCACGCCGTCGCCGGGGCAGGGCGGCACCAGTAATGACCTGACCGCCAAGTATGCTGCTGCCATCCAGCAGGCCGTGGTTGCGCAGTGGAACCGGCCGGACAACGTCGCCAATGGCACGCGCTGCCGGATCCTGATTAAGCAGCTGCCGGGCGGCGAGGTGATGAGTGCCGAGGTGCAATCGGGCTGCGCCATGGACGCGGCAGCGCGGGATTCCATCGAGCGTGCCGTGCTGAGGGCGCAGCCGCTGCCCTTCCGTGGCTATGAGACGGTGTTCCGGCGTGAGCTGATGTTTACATTCACCGCCCAGAACTGAGCGGTGGCTGTTCCGGGCATCCGGTTGGTTTCATTGGAAATTTATAATTTGGGGCGATGGCTGGCAGATTTCACATGACTTTCGTTCACGATTGCGAAAATGTTCATCTGCGTGCTGCTATCCCTCTTTCATATTCACTCGTACTGCTGAGCGCCTCATGAAGAATCTGTCACGCTGGCTGGTCGCCCTCACTGTTCTGCTGCTGCCTTTCGTGGCTGCGGCACAGCAGGGGGCTTTGGAAATCGAAATCACCGGTGGCAACGCCTCGGCCACGCCGATTGCGGTTGTGCCTATGGCCTACCAGGGCTCGGCTGGTGCGCCGCTGACCGACGTGGCTGCCGTGGTGCGTGCCGACCTGGACCGTTCCGGCCAGTTCCGCAACCTGCCCGAAGCGCAGATCGTCGAACGCCCCAGCCGCGGCAGCGAGGTGCAATACCCGACCTGGCGCGCGCTCAAGCAGGATTTCCTGGTCGTCGGCCGGGTGCAGGACGCCGGTGCCGGCGCCTACCGGGTGGAATACGAACTGTTCGACGTGGCCAAGGGTGAGCGCATGCTCGGCCTGGCCATGACTGCACGGTCCAGCGCCATGCGTGACGTCGCCCACCAGATGGCCGATGCCATCTACGAAAAGATCACCGGTGTGCGTGGCGCCTTCTGGACCCGCATCGCCTACATCACCGCCAGCGGCAGCGGCGCCAACATGCGCTATGCGCTGATGGTGGCCGATTCCGACGGCTACAGCCCGCAGACCATCGTGCGCTCGGCCGAGCCGCTGCTGTCGCCGAGCTGGAGCCCGGACGGTCGCAAGCTGGCCTATGTCAGCTTCGAACGCGGCAACTCCTCGATCTACGTGCAGGACATCGCCACCGGCGGCCGTGAACTGCTGACCAGCTTCCGCGGCATCAATAGCGCGCCGTCGTTCTCGCCGGACGGCCGTCGCCTGGCCCTGGCCCTGTCGCGCAGCGGCAACCCGGAAATCTATGTGATGGACCTGGGCAGCAAGCAGCTGACCCAGCTGACCAACCACTTCGGCATCGACACCGAGCCGACCTGGGCTGCCGATGGCAGCTCGGTCTACTTCACCTCCGATCGCGGCGGTCGCCCGCAGATCTACCAGGTACCGGCCTCGGGCGGCAGCGCCAGCCGCGTGACCTTCCAGGGCAACTACAATGCCAAGGCCAGCGTCTCCTTCGATGGCAAGAAGATTGCCGTCGCCCAGGGCGCGGGCAGCAGCTACAAGATCGCGGTGATGGACAGCAGCCTGGGGGCGGCACGCTGGAGCACGCTGTCGCCGGGTTCGCTGGACGAATCACCGAGTTTTGCGCCCAATGCGAGCATGGTGCTGTACGCCGCTCGTGAAGGTGGGCGTGGTGTGCTGTATGAAGTATCTGCCGACGGCCGGGTGCGCCAGCGCTTGGTGCTGGCCGACGGCGACGTGCGCGAGCCAGCATGGGGTCCGTACCGCACTGCGCGTTGATAAAATGTTAATCTCTTCCCGCATTAATCCCCAACATTGGCCAGGAGCCACTAGGTATAGCCATGAACAAGTCAACTCGTGTTTTGCTCGTCTCGCTGCTGTCGGTAGTTGCACTGGCCGGTTGCACGAAGAAGGTCAAGGAACAGCCGGCACAGCCGTCGGTTGATACCGGTTCGACCACCCAGCCGACCGGCCCGTCCACCTCCGGCCTGTACGGCCCGGGCGACCTGGATACCGATGCTTGCCTGCGTCAGCGCGTTGTCTACTTCGATCTGGATCAGGATTCGGTCAAGCCGGAATTCCAGGCCATCATGGCTTGCCACGCCAAGTACCTGCGTGACCGTCCGTCCTCGCGCATCACCCTGCAGGGCAACACCGACGAACGCGGCAGCCGCGCTTACAACCAGGCCCTGGGCGAGCGTCGTGGTAACGGCGTGAACTCGGCTCTGCAGGCCAACGGTGGTTCGGCTTCGCAGCTGACCGTCGTGTCCTACGGCGAAGAGCGTCCGGTCTGCACCGATTCGAACGAGTCCTGCTGGTCGCAGAACCGTCGCGTCGAAATCGTCTACACCGCGCAGTAATCGATGCGCATCAGTCTCAAACTGATGCTCGTGGTCGCGGGGGGGGGGGGGGGGGGGGGGGCGGCCCGGGCCCCCCCCGGCCGCCGCGGGGGGGGGGGGGGGGGGGGGGGGAGGGAGGGGGACGGCAAAAA
>NZ_JBRREG010000072.1:0-26531 GCF_056760155.1 Stenotrophomonas sp. STEN022 | reverse complement strand
GCGTAAGCCGCGAAGCCCGCGATTCTGCAGATCCCTGGAATGATGATCCCTGGAGGATGGCCAGCTTCGCGGCTTACGCCGCTCCCACAACTGCGGTCGGCGGAAGCATTGTCGGGAACGCCTCTGCCGAGCATGGCTCGGCACTACAAGAGCGAAACAAAAACAAAGGCCGCCTTGCGGCGGCCTTTGCTGTGCATCAAGCGATCAAACCGCTCAGTGCATCATGTGGTGATTCATGTTCCACATGACCCACAGCGTGCCCAGCACGATGATGCCGATCACCACCAGGGTGAACATGCCGGCATTGACGTTCCAGCGGGCAGCCGAGGAACGGTCAAGGTGCAGGAAGAACACCAGGTGCACCAGCAGCTGCAGGATGCCTGCAACCACGATCACCGCGCCGGTGGCGAAGCTCGACATGCCACCGCTCATCACCACCCAGAACGGGATGATGGTGAGCACGGCAGCCAGCACGAAGCCGATCAGGTAAGACTTGACGCTGCCGTGGCTCTCACCAGCGGCACCGTGTGCATGATTGTCATGTGCGGACATTACATCGCTCCCGACAGATAAACGACAGAGAACACGCCAATCCAGACCAGATCCAGGAAGTGCCAGAACAGGCTCAGGCACGCCATGCGGGTCTTGTTGCGCGGGGTCAGGCCATCCTGCTTGAGCTGGACGAACATCACCGCCAACCACAGCAGACCAGCGGTCACGTGCAGACCGTGGGTACCAACCAGGGCGAAGAACGCCGACAGGAAGGCACTCTTGTCCGGGCCGTGGCCGTTGTGTATCAGGTGGTTGAACTCCCAGATTTCCATGCCCATGAAGCCGGCACCCAGCAGCCAGGTAACGGCCAGCCAGAAGAACATCAGGCCCTTCTTCGACTGGTGCATGGCGATCATGCCCAGACCGAAGGTCAGCGAGGACACCAGCAGCAGCGCGGTTTCCCACGCCACGAACGGCAGCTCGAACAGATCCTTGGCCGACGGGCCACCATTGGTGCCGCCAGACAAAACCACGTACGTCACGAACAGGGTGGCGAAGATGAGCAGATCGCTCATCAGGTACACCCAGAAACCGAAGACGGTGTTCTCGCTGGTGTCGTGATGCTCGTGATGGTCATCCCCATGGTCCGCAGCGTGCGCTGCGGAACCGTGGGTCATCGTGTGGGCGTTCGTGCTCATGCCTTCACCTCGGTCTTCACCAAGCCCTGAGCTTCCAGGTGCTTACGGTGTTCGTTCTCGATACGTTCCACCTCGGCCGCCGGCACCCAGTAGTCCACGTCCTTGTCGAAGGTACGGTAGATGAAGGTGGCGATCATGCCGACCAGGCCGATGATGGCCAGCACCCACATGTGCCAGACCATCGCAAAACCCAGCACCAGGCTGAACGCGCCGATGACAACACCGGTACCGGTGTTCTTCGGCATGTGGATGTCGCTGTACTTGGCCGGCTTCTGCCAGGCTTCGCCGCGCTGCTTGCGGTGCCAGAATTCGTCCAGCTCCTCACCCTTGGGCAGGGTCGCGAAGTTGTAGAACTGCACCGGGGAAGCGGTTTCCCACTCCAGGGTACGGGCATCCCACGGATCGCCGGTCAGGTCAGCGTTCTTCTTGCGGTCGCGGATCGACACGGCGATCTGGATCACCTGGCACAGGATGCCCAGGGCGATGATCGCAGCACCAATCGCAGCAACCACGAAGTACGGCTGGTAGTCCATGTTCGGGTAGCTCTGCATACGACGCGTAGCACCCATGAAGCCCAGTGCGTACAGCGGCATGAAGGCCACGTAGAAGCCGATGAACCAGCCCCAGAACGCGCGCTTGCCCCAGGTTTCATTCAAGGTGAAGCCGAACATCTTCGGCCACCAGTAAGTGATACCGGCAAACATGCCGAACACCACGCCGCCGATGATGACGTTGTGGAAGTGGGCAATCAGGAACAGCGAGTTATGCAGCACGAAGTCGATGGCCGGGATCGCCAACATCACGCCGGTCATACCGCCGATGGTGAAGGTGACCATGAAGCCGATCGTCCACAACACCGGCGAGGTGAAGTGCACGCGGCCGCGGTACATCGTGAACAGCCAGTTGAAGATCTTCACGCCGGTCGGGATCGAGATGATCATCGTCGTGATGCCGAAGAAGGCATTGACGTTGGCACCCGAGCCCATGGTGAAGAAGTGGTGCAACCACACCAGGAACGACAGCACACCGATCGCACAGGTGGCGTAGACCATGCCTTTGTAGCCGAACAGGGTCTTGCGCGAGAACGTGGCGATCACTTCAGAGAACACACCGAATGCCGGCAGCACCAGGATGTAGACCTCCGGGTGACCCCAGATCCAGATCAGGTTGATGTACAGCATGGCGTTGCCGCCACCATCGTTGGTGAAGAAGTGCGTACCCAGGTAACGATCCAGGGTCAGCAGCACCAGGGTGATGGTCAGCACCGGGAAGGCAGCAATGATCAGCAGGTTGGTGACCAGGGCGGTCCAGCTGAACACCGGCATGTGCATCAGCTTCATGCCCGGGCTACGCATCTTGAGGATGGTGATGAAGAAGTTGATACCGCTCAGCGTGGTACCCAGGCCGGAGACCTGCAGCGCCCAGATGTAGTAATCCATACCTACGCTTGGACTGTATTCCAACCCTGACAAGGGTGGGAACGCCAACCAACCGGTTGCGGCGAATTCACCGATCCACAGCGAGATCATCATCAGGCCGCAGCCTGCGACGAACAGCCAGAAGCTCAGCGAGTTCAGGAACGGGAAGGCAACGTCGCGGGCACCAATCTGCAGCGGCACCACCAGGTTCATCAAACCGGTGATCAGCGGCATGGCCACGAAGAAGATCATGATCACGCCGTGGGCGGTGAAGATCTGGTCGTAGTGGTGTGGCGGCAGGTAGCCTTCGGCGCCGCCAGCGGCAACCGCCTGCTGGGCACGCATCATGATCGCGTCGGAGAAGCCGCGCAGCAGCATCACGAACGCCACGATCAGGTACATCGCGCCGATCTTCTTGTGGTCCACCGAGGTGAACCACTCCTTCCACAGGTAGCCCCACAGCTTGAACTTGGTGACCGCGGCTACAACAGCCAGGCCGCCCAGGATCGCGCCGATCAGGGTGGTGAGCACGATGGGATCGTGCGGCAGTGAATCAAGAGAGAGTTTTCCAAGCATCGTCATTCTCCCGAGGCGCCATGGCCGGCATGTGCGGCTTCGGCGGGCTCGTTGGCAGTGTGACCGGCGTGGCCGTCAGCCGTGGCGGCAGCAGGCGCAGCGGCGGCAGGAGCCTCGTGGCCCATGGCAGCGTGGTCCATCGCGTCATGGCCCATCGCAGCGTGGTCCATGGCTTCGGGCTGCATCGCCCCGTGGCCGGCACCTTCGTGCGACATCTTCTTGCCATCGTGCTTCATGCCGAAGTGGTGGTTCTCACCGGCATGCTTGGCAATGATGGCGTCGAACAGGCCCTTCTCGGTGCTGCCGTAATAGGTTACCGGGTGCCAGTCGTGGTTCTGCTCGGTGGTGAGTTCAGCGAACGCCTTCTGGTCCATGACCTTGGCATCGCCGCGCACCTTGGCCAACCAGGCCTGGTATTCCTCATTGCTCACCGCATGCGCGGTGAAATGCATCTTGCTGAAGCCTGCACCGCTGTAATGCGAGGAGCGGCCTTCATAGCTGCCTGCCTCGTTGGCGATCAGGTGCAGCTTGGTTTCCATGCCGGCCATCGAGTAGATCATGCTGCCCAGATGCGGAATGAAGAACGCATTCATCACCGTATCGGCGGTGATCTTGAAGTTCAGCGGGGCATCAACCGGGAAGGTGAGCTCGTTGACCACGGCGATGTTTTCTTCCGGGTAGACGAACAGCCACTTCCAGTCCAGCGAGATCGCTTCGATCACCACCGGCTTGGTATCGGACTCCAGCGGCTTGTACGGATCCAGCGCGTGCGAAGAACGCCAGGTCAGCACGGCCAGGACCAGGATGATCATGCACGGGATCGACCAGACCACCACTTCGATGGCGGTGGAGTGAGACCAGTTGGGCTCGTAACGGGCCTTGGTGTTGGATGCGCGGTACTTCCACGCGAACACCAGCGTCAGCACGATCACAGGAATGACCACCAGCAACATCAGCACCGTACAGGTGATCAGCAGCGTGAGTTCATCCCGGGCGATCTGGCCCTTGGGGTCAAACAGGGCCCAGTCGCAGCCCGTCATCATGACGGCCATAGCGACAATGAGGCCCGGACGCAAAAAGCGTCCAAGAGTTTTCAACGGAATCATCGGTCGATCCAATTGCGAGGGAGAGCCGGACCTGGCAAGCCCATACATGCAAACGCAAACAAGCGCCCGGGGATTGCCCACCGGGGAGACATGTAGGGGGTTGTCAGATTTCAGCCCCGCAATTTTAGGCCTTCACGCACCACTTAAGAAAGGTATTGACAATGATTTCGCGCAGCAAAAGCGGGCAATCCCGTGCGACACGTTGTCGCACCTGCGCGCTGCATCGGACGGATTCGGCAAAGTCAGGCACTGATCGCAACAGCGCTCGGCCCTGCTTCACCCTGCCCCGCCCTGACATCGAGCACGTTCATGTGACGTAAGGCACCCCACCCGGCTAGCAACTGACATCAGTGAATGCGCCTGCCCGCAGACCCATGACAGCCTGACCTGTTCAGGTTCATGGGCAAGATGACGACCCGGCGCGATGACGCGACGTCACATGTTCAACAGCAAGCCGCAAAATCAGCCCCGCCAAAGTCGCAGGCATCTGGATTGAGCAGGCCCAGTGCAGCGACGCTTGCTGCCATCACCATCAGCCGGGCAACTGCAGCAGCGATCCAGCCGCAAGCGCGCAAGTCACCGCCCCGGCGACGCCCACAGAAAAGGCCCGCGCGGGGCGGGCCTGATCTGGTGCCGGAAATAGGAATCGAACCTACGACCTACGCATTACGAACCCACGCCAGATCAAGCACTTAGATCGACTTCCGGTATCAAACAACTTTCGAAAGCCCCCCTACTCCGCCCGACCTTGCCGGCTAGCGCCCGTGCTCCAAATCTGCGCGTCCCTCGACCGTACGACGCGCTATCGGTGACGACGCCGAGCGCTTCAGGCAGAGACACCGGACCCGGGATAAGCGCCACTGAAGCCGGAAGCTCACATCGGGGCGATGGTTGCGGATGAGGAAGCGAACACGCCTTATATATGTGAATCCTGTCAGAACCGGGGCCAGATCGAAGAGCGGCGGATATGGTATGCAAGAGGATGGGTAGATGGCTGCGTTGCGGAACAAGGAGTTAGCCACTTACTGGGGAGCCGTAAATGGCTGGTAAGCCGGTAAGGCAGGAGTCTCCCAGCGACCAGCCAGAGCTTAGGTGGGCAATCACGGCCTGGATATACCCATCGGAGCGCTGGCGCAGACATCCCGAAAGCGCGGATCTCAACGGTAAAACCCTCCCCGCAATCGGCTTTGGATGATTCTCTGAAGTTCCGGACAGCAAGCTCACCTCGATCTACTTCGCCCGCCAATGCAAGACAGCAAAGCATTGAATCCGACTGCAACCAGCCCGGTTACAGCTCCCACAGCAATAAAAAACTGAAGCTGTCCCTCAGCCATACCCTGCCGATACAGCAGATGCGCGAGACCGGCACTGGCCAAACCTCCGACAACGGGCGCAGATACAAGGAAAGGGATCTTGGAGCGCCGCAAGATATAGTAGGCAGCTACACCTAGGGGGAGAACAACGAACAACGAGAACATGTACCAAATCGCCACTCCTAGCAAATCATCGAGTGGATCACGCTCTCCCTGAGATGTGACAAGTGCCGCTACACCAGGCACGGCGGATGCAAGTAGCAGAGATACAAATACACGCAGATCAGGCGATCTCATTGGCACCCGCACCGCTTAGCGCTCTGCTCAATCATTTTTTCCATCTGCCGCCCCCACACGACCTCGTTCGCAACCTTATTTGCCAGCGCACCGGGAAGGGATCTGTCGTGCTGCGACCAGTTAGCACCTTCACCATACGTGTGGGCGACTCCACCATTTACAGTTCTCGCCACGTACCCCGGACTGAACATGCTGCCTCGAGCCGTAATGTTGACAACTAGCGCATTACCATTCCGCAGATCCGTTGTCACGTATGAAGTGACCAAGTTGTTACCTCGCCCCAAGACGCTCGCGTCATTATGAGCTGTGCCCCCCAGAGTGGCGGGCCTCGCGTACGGTGATGGTGTGGGGTGATTCACTAGCGCTTGCATCACAGCCCCAGGTTCTGCGCATCCCAAGTCACGAGTTATATCGTAATTGTGATAAAGGACGTCCCTCACGTCGAAGTCTTGAAAGTCAGAAGGCGTGGGTAGAACAAAAATAGGGCCGTTCGGATATTCGCAAAGTGTTAATCCAGCAGCTGATCTGCAGGCCAACCCTTCAGGATCAATTCCGGCCAGAGGGCTCCCACTCACATATCCATACGTGCTGATTCCACCACCCAGCCCAATCGGATCGGACTGTACATAACGTCCCAAACTCGGGTCGTAATCACGGAAGTGGTTGTAGTTCAGCCCGCTGACAACATCAAAGCGCTGCCCTGGAAAGCGCATATCAAACACAAAATCCTGCGCATCACCATCCGGGTCCTGATTCGGGACGCTGCTACCAAACGCTTCACCCTTGATGTCCCAAGTCCAAACCGGAACATTGCGCACCGGATTGAAGACCAAGCGTGGCGTACCGAGATGATCCGGCTCAACGTAATGCAGCACACCACCGGCGAGCAAACCAACCGGCAGATCATCCATCCAGATCACTTGCTGTGCTGCATTGCCCAGTGAGTCGTAGTCACCCAGCCAATGCCCGGCCTCGTCATACGCGGTGTAGACCGAGCCTGCGGCATCCAAGCCCCTTTGCACACGCTCACCGCGTGCGTTGTAGGCATAGCGCTGAGTAGCAACCCCGCCCATCTTTACCTGCGACAGGCGATTGGCTTGGTTGTAGTCGAATGACTTGACGCCCCCCATAGCCCCAACCGTATTACCGACGGCATCGTAACTACGCGAGACCGCGCCTACTGCCGCCAGACGATGACTGCTCGTCTCGTAGCTGTATGGAGTAGTTGTGCCAGCGTTAGTGAAACTCAATCGATTGCCAGTAGCGTCATAGCTGTATTGCTCGATGGGCACATTCGCTGCCGTGTCCCGAAATTCCTTCAAACGCCCCAAGGCGTCATAACTCAGGCCTGCGGTGTAGTTGCCCGACTCCAGTGCCGCGACATTGCTGACCGTGTCGTATCCCAGTCCGATCTTGAGTTGCTGCGCACTGTCCACTACCGCCGTGGGCCGGTAGTCCAGATCGTAACTACGTACCAATGCCCGACCATTGCCATACTGCCAACCCGTACTAGGCCCAAACGGCAGATAGCTAGCACCCGTCAACAACACCTGCCTGCCACTGCTTCCGCTGGTGACACCCACTTCGACGATGCGGCCCTGGCCATCACGCACATAATCAGCCACCGCACCATCAGGGTAGATCACTGATGCCAGATTTCCGCCAACCGTGTAGCTATAGCGCACCACGAAGGTCTTGCCGTTGGTGACCTGCACCTTACGTACCAAGTTACCGAAACGACTGTAGCAGTAGTCGGTGCGTCCACTGGAATCCATCATTGAACTGAGCTGGCCCGCCGCAAAGCCCTCCCCTGCCGTACAAACCACCGGAACGGTGTCATAGGTATAGGTGACGTCCTCGCCGAGGATGGGATAGCCAACCGCCGTCACACGACTCAATGCGTCATAGCTATAGCTCGTCGCTATGCCCCGCGCATCGGTACTGGTCTTCAGGTTTCCTGCGGCATCGTAGGTACGCTGAGTGGTACCCGTATCCGGACTGGAAGTCGTCTTCAGCTGCCCCAACCCATCGTATGCATAGGTAGTTATTAGCCCCTTCGGATCCGTGACTTCGGTCAGATTGTCTTGGGCGTCGTACTTGAATTTTGTCTCAGCCGAAATTCCACCAACATCCTCAAGAGTGCGCTTGAGGCGATTAAGTGGATCGTACTCGGATTGCGTTGTGCGCAGATTGGCATCAGCGACCGACGTTGCATTGCCATTGACGTCATAAGCAAAGTCAGTTGCATTGGCCGATGCATCAGCCACTGTCTCCAAGCGGCTGAGCTGACTGTAGATGCGATTGAGGGTACTTCGGAGTACGCTACCGGAGTCCTTGATATCGTCTTGGACAGAATTTCCCGCACCATCAAGTGTGTACTGGATCGTATTGCCAGCGTTGTCCGCGATACCGGTAAGGCGGTGCGCTACATCGTAGTTATATGAAACGAAGTTTCCATCGGACTGCGTGACCTTCCTGACCATCCCCGCAGGCCAGTACTCGAAACGCGTTATGCGATCATCCGCCTCAGTCGCATCATTGATACCACGCGCCTTCGTGGCAACCAGCCAACCTCGCGGGTGATACGAATAATCCGTTATCACGCCAGTGGGTGACACTATCGAAAGCGGCTTTCCGGTGGCGTCATACCGTGTGATCTGGATGATCTGACCAACTGCGTTGGTGATCTTCCAGAGATCGCCTTTGCGATACGGACAGGTCGCCGGTGACGATGCACAAGTTCCGTGATCTGCTTGATAGTAGGTGTATGCGCTGACATCGCTAATATCGATACGGGGACCATCGACACTGATAGGTAGCCCAATGATCGGGCAAGTACCGGCACTGACTCCGGCGGACTCGCAGTAAGCTGTGGTGATAGTGCGGACAAACCCAGATACCGGATCCGTACGCGTTTGCACCAAGACCTGACCACGACTGTTGTAAGTCCAATTCCCTTTCGCGACCAACGTACTGCTGGCGTCGTAGTTCCGCTGCTCAGCGGGCTGGCGGAAAGTGGGATGCCAATCAACCTGCTGGGTTCGCTTATTGCCAGCAGTATCACTGGCAGACTCTATGCGCTGGGTTTCCAGACCACGTGCACCGTAAGTGAACTGTGTGACATTGCCATTGAAGTCGGTGGTGCTGGCCGGATAACCGTTTGCATCGTATGTGCGCGCTGCCGCGACGTTGGCACAGCCATCACAAGGCGAATTCAATGAAGTCAGTCGTGCAACACCTTGGCTCGCGATGAACCCGTAGTTGCGCGCCTTGCCAAGACTGTCCGTGATAGTTGCGGAGCCATTCGTGTTGAACTGCAACGAGGTCCGATCTGCAGTCCCGGTGGCATAAGGACCATGGACGCTAAGAACGGCGCGCCTGCTCGCATCGTATCCCCAGCTTGCGTAGCGACCTCCGTTCTCATCGGTAATGCCCGTCAATAGATGCGGCTGCGATATCCCGCCGGTTTGCCCGGCTTCGTTGTAATGGTAGAACCGCGTATCTGCGCCTGTAGACGTGCCTGGATAGGCAGCACTTACCAAGTCTCCGCTGCCATATGCAAACGTAATGACCGCACCCGCGCTATCCGCCAGCGTGGTGAGTTGGCCAGCAGCTGAGTATCCGAAGGTGACGGCCCGCCCCTGCGGATCGGTTACCCGCTGCACCCTTGAACCGGCTGTGTAGCTCAATGTCTGCACAAATCCTTCCGGCGAGGTAACCGTCATCAACCGGCCGAATGCGTCATAGGCCTCAACAGTTTCATCCGTACGGCGATAGGAAGCAGATACCAGGGAGCCACTGGTTACCGATGCAATCAGCCGCTCGGGAACATCAGCATCACCCACCCAATTGACACCGACCAACTTGAACGTCTGGATAGCACCATTGGGCCGATAAACGCGGATGCTGGTGATGTCACTGCCATCGTACAAAGGCACCACCCTTGCTGCATAGCTGTGCGTCCAACCTACGCCGATCGGCAGCTCCCGGTTATCAGGTACGCGATGGCTGTTGTAATACCTCACAAACTCAATTGGAAAAACTCCAGCACCGCGGTAGTCAAGTTCGCGCTGGCGCTTGTTGCCAGTTGCGCTGGCAATCGGATTGGACTGATTACCACCATCTGCCGGGCAATCGCTGTTGCACTTGGGTACGCCGCACTGCCCTGTTTCAGCATCGGCCAGACCACCCAGCGGACAAGGCGGAACGGAGCCGTTGGGGCCATAGACCATTATGTCGACGATCTCGACGCCGAACCAGGTATTGAACTGGCGCTTCTGCAGCGTTCCTCGGCAGATGACCTCGCCGCCCAGATCAGGCCCGACGTAAGCAGAGATAATCCGGTGAGGCAAAGAGCTTGCCGCCATATATCCGTCCAACCGCCGCTGCAACTCGCCAGTGAGACAAGCCTCTTGGCTGTTGGCATAGTGCGTTTGATTCGGATCAGCTCGTGAATCGAGCCAGTAGGTTTCGGCATTGACTGGCGCAGCCAGCAGCATCAAGACGCTGGCGATCCAGCCAGCAACCAAGGAACGCAGAATCGGAAAGCTACGCATTGCGGTCGTCCTCCATGAACGAGGCAAGCGCGATCCTAAAAGTACCGACCGTGCTGCCTTGCAAGTCGAAACTACTTTCATTAAACGAGCCGCCAGCCCAGCGACTCACTCCCCAGAGCCTAATCAAAACACTACGGCCCGCGCTGTTTACATCAGCTCATCCTGCAAGTCAATACACCCCTTTCAGAATCTGATATCCCCAGAAAGGGATTATTCGCCTTGATGTGCGACGCATCAGCACCGAGCAGCAAGTGCTTGGGCAATGCGCACCAGACAGGAACAAAAGAAAAAGCCCGCACGAGGCGGGCCTGATCTTGGTGCCGGAAATAGGAATCGAACCTACGACCTACGCATTACGAATGCGCCGCTCTACCAACTGAGCTATTCCGGCGAAGGCGCGAATTGTAGGCAAAACGGGGGGCTGCGGTCAATCAGCACGGCGCACAAGGCTGTCCCAAGCCTTCCGGCGATTGTCGCTGGCACACTTTGCCGGTAGCCCGAGCCAACAACCCTCACCGCAGCGGGAACCGAACGCCGCTACGCGCAATCCAACGCCGCCCCGCATCTACCGCCCCAGCCGCCTTGCCGCCGCCAACCGATAAGCCCGCAACCGCGCATGCAACATCGGGTCACCCGCAAACCCTATCCCCGCTGGCAGCAGCGCCGGGTCGAAGGCCAGTTTGCGTTGGCTGGCCTGCTGTGGCGCCAGCCGCTCCAGCCAGATATGGCCCAACGCGAACGACGGTGCGGCAGGGTCCCAGCTGCGGCTGATGTCGGCCGGGTCCTCGCCTTCGGGCACCGGGGTGAACAGCAGGGCGAATACCACGCTGCCTTTGGACAGTTCGCCGCGCATGCGCTTGTCCAGGTAGTCCGGACCGTCCGGCGGCGCGCGAGCGACGTAAGGTTTGGTCGCGCGCACGCTGAGGCGACCGATGCGCGCATGTCCGTCCGGGGCGATCAGCCGGTAGGCGTGCAGCATGTGGTAATCCAAGGCGCTGAAGCTGCTGGTCATTGCGCCCGCACGCAATTCCTCGAAGTGCGCGACAGCCGGGCAACCGGCCATCTGTGCGACCAGCATCGCTGGCACGCGCTCGCGCTGATTCACGGCATTCAAGAAAGCGAGAAACGCTTCGGGGTCACTGGCCGGAAAGCCTTCAAGCGAATGACCCACCAGCACCATCGCCGCCTTGTTGCCGATCCGCAGCGCGAGTCCGCGCGGTTCGCCCGCAGGGCTGCGCTGGTCGATATGTGGATTTGCCCCGGAGCTTGAGAACCGCGCCAGGACACGCAGGTCCTCGCCGCCGAATACCGCTGCCATGCAGAACTGTGGTGCCGTTGCGGTGGCGCGGAAGTGGCCTTCCACCAGCAGACCGCGCGCATGATTCACTCGCCCACCGGCCGCAACCTTTGCCCCGGCCTGCAGGGCAGCAAACAACGCCTGCGACATGTCTGTCGCCATCGCCGTGTCCTCCCACCGCACCACCGTGGCAGCAAACAGCAGCTCGCGAAGATGCGGCGCTGGTCAGCGCTCGCCCAAGCCTGGGCGCAGCGCGATGTGTTTGTATTCCAGAAAATCCTCCAAGGCGGCCAATCCATTGAGCCGCCCGAGCCCTGACTGCTTGAAACCACCCTCCTCCGTGCCGTCAAACACCCGCGCCCAGTCGTTGATCCAGACCGAGCCCGCATCAAGCGCTTCAGCCACGCGCAGTGCGCGATCAACATCGCGCGTCCATACACTGGCCGCCAATCCATACTCGCTGTCGTTGGCCAGGCGAATCGCCTGCGCCTCATCGCTGAAACGTTGAATGGTGAGCACTGGACCGAAGGTTTCCTGCTGGATGATGTCCAGCGCGTTGTCGAATACTTCCAGCAGGGCCGGACGGAAGAACGCGCCCTTGCGCAGCGGGCCGCTGGTGATGGGCCCACCGCGTTCAACCACCACCGCACCGTAACTGATCGCCTCTTGCACCACCGCTTCAACCCGCTGCACATTGGCGCGGTCGATCAATGGCCCCATGTCGCTGCTTGGGTCGGCCGCAGGCCCGACCTTGACCATGTGCAGGCGCGCGCCCATGCCATCGCGCACCGCGTCATAGATGCGGTCGTGCACCAGCAGCCGTGAGCCCGTCATGCAGAACTGGCCACTGAATACCGTCAGTGCTTTTTCAATCACCGGCAGCGCCTGGCCCAGATCAGCATCCTCGAACAGGATCATCGGTGTCTTACCACCCAGCTCCATGCCGAAACGCTTGAGATGTTTCGCGCCGCTGCTGCTGATGGCACGGCCGGTGCGAGTGGAACCGGTGAAGCTGACCACCGGCACCTGCGGTGCATCCACCAGGTAGCTGGAACCTTCCGGGCCACTTTCGAAAAACAGATTGATCACACCGCGCGGCAACGACTCGGCCTCGGCCATGATCCTGGCCATGGTGCTGGCGGTCTGCGCCACCTGCGACGGCAACTTGACCACCACCGTGCAACCGGCCGCCAGTGCCGGCGCCAACGATCGGACGGTCAGTACTACCGGTGAATTCCAGGGCGCGATCACCGCGGCCACCCCCATTGGTTGGCGCAGGACCATCGACAGCCGCCCAGGTTTTGGCCGCAGTGCACGGCCTGCTTCCAGCATCGCCATCGCCGCTGAATAGCGCAGCTTGCTCGGCACCATGTCCAATTCAAACGCAGCCTCGGCGGCCACCTTGCCGTTCTCCAGCGAAAGTATCTCCGCCAGACGCGCGCGATTGCGTTCGAACGCCTGCGCCAGTTGCTCCAGCACCCGCGCACGCAGCTCGTGGTCGTGCGCCCACATGGTCTGCTGGAACGCCTGCGATGCGGCAGACACCGCCGCCATCGCTGCCGCGCGACCATTGTCCGGGTAGCTGCCGATCACCTCATAGGTAGCCGGGTTGATCGAATCCTTGAGCACACCATCAAAACGCGGAATGCCGTTGATCCAGTTGGCCGCTCGGCGCAATTGTTCTGGCGGATTGCTTGTACCGCTCATGGGACCTCCACACATTGACTACTCATGACCCGTCGGCCGCTGGCATAGACGCACCCAATAACGACGCACCTCGGATGCCAGCGCCTCCACCAATGGCACGCTGATGTTGACCACGATCGGCACGATGACCAGCGTCGCCCCCAGCACCCGCAGCGGCAACGGCCACTGCCTGAAGTACGGGCCGAGCACACTCACTACCGTCAGCACGGTCGGATACACCGCCAGCCAGACAAGCGCGGTACGCTTCAAACGCGGTGCGAGCTCGGTGCGCCACATCAGCCGTCCGCATCCCGCATCCATTGGCTGATGCGCTCAGCCAGCATGATGACCGTTGGGTTGGTCGCCACGCAGGGAACATCAGGGAACGCCGAGGCATCGGCAACGCGCAGGCCATCAATTCCGCGCACACGACCCTGGTAGTCGAGTACCGCATGTACATCGTTGGCGCCGCCCATCGGCGCAGTGGAAGTTGGATGGTGGTAGATATCCAGGGCCATCGGCAACGCGGCTTCCACGTCCTCGTATGAGCTCGACAGCGCGCCCGGCACCATTTCCTCGGCAATCATCGCCGCCAGTGGTCCTTGCCGGGCAATGCGCCGGATCAGCTCAATGCCCTCCACCATCAATTGCCGGTCGTGCGCGTCGGCCAGCAGGTTGAGCGCGATGATCGGCGCCGCGTCGGCAGCACGCGAGCGCAGCCTCACCCTACCCAGCGAGCGCGGCCGGGTCAGTGCCAAGGCCAGCATGAAAATGGCGCCCGTCGGTGATGCTTGCGGATCGCCGTAATGCACAGCCGACACATGGAAGTCGCCGACATTGGCGGCCGCCTTGGACGACTGCGCCCACAGAATTGCGCCCACGGGAGGTACCGCCAGACCAAGCCGGTCCGGACGCGCGGCCCAGGTGGTATAGAAAAATGGATGTTCCTGCAGCCGCTGCCCAACCGGTAGATTGGCGACCACATCAATATCCAGTTCCAGCAGATCGTTGGCAGGACCAATGCCAGAGCGCAGCAGCACAGCTGCCGTGCCATAGGTACCCGCACTCAACACGATGTTGTCGGCTTCGATGCGCTGACCATCGGCCAGCACCACCGCAGCTGCGCGGCGACCATCAAACGCTACCCGGTCCACCAGGGTCTGGCTGCGAATGCACAGATTGGGGCGCATCCGCACATCCAGCGATAGATACGTCATGCCGGTATTGAGCCGCTGCCCCATCCGGTTGTTCATCGGGTAAGGACCAACACCGAACGGTTGCTCGCCGTTGAAGTCGGTCACCTTGGCAAACCCGGCCTGCGCGGCGGATGCCACGAAGGCGCGCTGCATGTCGGAGACTTCATCATCCTGCAGGTAGTGGATCGGCCACGGCCCGCTTCGTCCATGCAAGGCATCGTCACCATGCACGGTGCGCTCGCTGCGTTGGAAGAACGGCAGTACATCCTGCGCAGTCCAGTGTTCAAGCCCGGCCTGGGTCCAACGCTCGAAGTCACCGGCCGGCGCGCGCATCGCCACGCCCGCATTGACTGCCGAACATCCACCCAGCACCTTCCCGCGCGGCACCGGCATCGTCGCGCCATAGATATTGGGCTCGGCCGAATAGCCCCAATCGTGGGCGGAATCACCACCGATGATGTGCTGCAGGCGCACCGCGTCGGGATAGGCATCCGGCGCATAAGCCTGCCCCGCCTCGATCAACAGCACACGTCGGAACGCGTCCTCGCTGAGCCGGTTCGCCATTACCGCGCCGGCCGAGCCACCACCGACAATCACCACGTCGTAGTACGAGTGACCCGAAACCGCCACTGCATGTGCACTGTCACCCTGCACCTGCATGCCTGTACCCGCGTATTTTTGCCGAGTAGCCATGGCGAACACCTCCTCGCACCCAACGCTTCAAACCGCCTCCCGCTGCCTGCAACCGCGTTGATGCACGCACTGTTGGCAGCTGGACCATGGTGGCCATCCTCGACCGAACCCGGCATGGGCGGAATCCGTGTACGGGTCATGACACTCAGGAACAAATGTCCTCAGTCCTCTCATCACTGGAATCGCTGAATGGCTTGATTGCGTTCGCATCTGCCGTGCAGGCAGGAGGCTTTTCAGCGGCAGGCCGCCAGTTGGGCCTCTCCGCTTCGGCGGTAGGAAAGGCAGTGGAGCGACTCGAGCTGCGCCTGGGCACGCGCCTGCTGAACCGCACCACCCGCTCGCTGGCCCTCACCGGCGAAGGCGAGGTGCTGTACCACTACGTCGACAAAGTATTGAAGGATCTACAGGAGGCAGAGCGCGAGTTGAATACGCGCCAAGGAACGCCACGCGGCCGCCTGCGGATCACCGCCACTCCCATTCTGGGCCGCAGGTTCCTGGTGCCCGCATTGCACGACTTCCACGCGCTCTACCCGGAGGTCAAGGTTGCCCTCAGTTTCGATGTTCCTCGACCCGATATCATCGAGGAAGGTTTTGATCTGGCGTTGTGGGCTGGCGAACTCGAAGACTCCAGCCTGCAGGCGCGGCGCGTGGGATCGTATGCACTGATCACCTGCGCATCACCGGTCTATCTTGCCGAGAACGGCACGCCGACCTCGATCGCCGAGCTGGGCAGCCACTGCTGCCTTCACTACCGCCACCGTGGCAATCAGCGGCTGGAACCTTGGCGGTTCCAGAACCACACCATCTCCAAGCCTCCGATCCCCGCCCCGGACTGCCACCTCAACGATGCCGACGGGTTGGCGGGAGCAGCCCTGGCCGGACTCTGCATCGTGCAACTACCGGACTTTGTGGTACGCGAGGAAATCGCCACTGGCCGACTTCAGGAAGTGCTCCAAAGTGACGCTGTCGGGCCGCTCGGCATCTTCCTCGTATGGCCGCCGATGTCCGCACAGGCGCTGCGCGTGCGCGTCTTCATCGAGTTCATCTCGAAGCGTGCAGGCAACCTGCTCAGCATTACCAGCACCGCAGCGTCGGAGCAGCCCTGAACGAATGAAGCCGACCATACGGCCGGCTTCATCAGCTGCGATACCAAGCGAAAACTCAGTCCACCAGGCGCAGACGCAGCTCCTTGGGCAGCGCAAACACCATGGTCTCCGGCTCGCCGCCGGTTTCGCGGACACTGCCAGCGCCGAGCTCGCGCAGCCGTGCAATCACGCCATCCACCAGCACCTGCGGTGCCGATGCGCCTGCGGTCAGGCCGATGTGCTGCTTGCCAACCACCCACTGCGGATCGATCTCGTCCGCCCCATCGATCAGGTACGACTCCACGCCCTCACGACGTGCAAGTTCGCTGAGCCGGTTGGAGTTGGAGCTGTTCGGCGAACCCACCACCAGCACCAGATCACACTGCGTGGCAAGGTCACGCACCGCATCCTGGCGGTTCTGCGTGGCGTAGCAGATGTCGTCGTTCTTCGGCCCCTGCACCATCGGGAAATGCTTGCGCAGTGCCTCGATCACCGCGCGGGTGTCATCCACCGACAAGGTGGTCTGGGTGGTGAATGCGAAATTTTCCGGCTGCGAGACCTGCAGCGCTTCCACGTCTTCAACGCTCTCGACCAGATAGATGTTGCCCTTGCCGTTCTCGCGGTTCCACTGGCCCATCGTGCCTTCCACTTCGGGATGACCTTCGTGGCCAATCAGCACCACGTCGCGACCAGCACGGCAGTGGCGTGCCACTTCCAGATGCACCTTGGTCACCAGCGGACAGGTGGCATCAAATACCTTCAAGCCACGGCGGTCGGCTTCGACGCGCACCGCCTGCGATACACCATGCGCGCTGAAGATGACGGTATTGCCGTCCGGCACTTCGTCAAGTTCTTCGACGAAGATGGCGCCGCGTGCCTTCAGGTCATCGACCACGAAACGGTTGTGCACCACTTCGTGGCGCACATAGATCGGCGCGCCCAGGGTTTCGATGGCGCGTTTGACGATCTCGATGGCGCGGTCTACACCGGCACAGAAACCACGGGGATTGGCGAGCAATACGTCCATCTTCAACGACTCCGACCGCTGACGGTCGCTAATGCGGGAACAGATGCCGGAATCATCCAGCTTTTTTCTCGGCCTTGCCATCAAGCAGGCCCATCAAGGCGATGCCGATGGCGCCACCCACGATCGCCGCATCGGCGATGTTGAACGACGGCCAGTAGTGGTCACCGATATACCACTGGATGAAATCAACCACGTGACCGTGAATCTGGCGGTCGATGACGTTGCCGATGGCACCACCTATCACCAGCGCATACGGCAGCGCGCTGCGCCAGTTGGCGCGCGGCGTGCGCGACAGCCAGAACGCCATCAGGCCGCTGATCGCGATGGCCAGGAAGGTGAAGAACCACAGCTGCCAGCCACCGGCATCGCTGAGGAAGCTGAATGCTGCGCCGGTGTTATAGGTGCGGTACCAGTTCCAGAAACCATCGATCACCGGCACCGGGGTGAACTCGGGCAGGCTGGACAGCACCCAGGCCTTGCTCCACTGGTCCAGGCCGATCACGACCACGGATACCAGCAGGTAGATCAACGCGTTGGGTTTAACAGCCTTTGCTTGCATGTAATACGCCTGTAGTTGACTGCGATGAAACGGATGGAGCGCTGCTCGCTACCCCACCCGCTTCGCGTGACGGACTGCTTAGAACCAGCGGCGGTTTTCGCCAGCGCCGTCGATATTGCTGACGCAACGGCCGCACAGCTCCGGGTGCGCCTCGACCGAGCCGACATCGGCGCGGTAATGCCAGCAACGCACGCACTTGGACTTGTCGGTCGGCTGCGCGCTGACAAACACCTCGTCGGTGGTGGCCGGACGCACGCTGACATCGCCACTGATGAACAGGAAGCGCAGTTCCTCGGCCAGCGGTTGCCAGCGTGCAGCCTGCTCTTCGTTGGCAGCAACGGTGATCTCCGCCTCCAGCGCCGCACCGATGGCGCCATTGGCACGCATCGGCTCCAGCACCTTGGAGACCTGCTCACGCAGTGCCAGCAGCTGGTCGAAATCGGCAGCGGTCAACTGTGCATCGGCCGGCAACGGCGCCAGGCCGTCATACCAGGTGGAGAACAACACGTTGTCGACGCGCTTGCCCGGCAGGTAACCCCACAGCTCTTCGGCGGTGAAGGTCAGGATCGGCGCAACCCAACGCACGAACGCTTCGGCGATGTGGAACATCGCCGTCTGCGCCGAACGACGGCCGCGCGAATCTTCCTGCATCGTGTACAGGCGATCCTTGGTCACGTCCAGGTACAACGAACCCAGGTCGACACTGCAGAAATTCAGCAGCAACTGCACGATCTCGGCCATGTTGTAGTTGGCGTAGGCGGCCTTGATCTTCTCCTGCAGCTCGAACGCGCGATGCACGATCCAGCGGTCCAGGGCGACCATATCCGGCAACGCAACCAGATGCTGGGCCGGGTCGAAGCCGTCCAGGTTGCCTAGCAGGAAGCGCGCGGTATTACGCAGACGACGGTAGGCGTCGGCATTGCGCTTGAGGATTTCCTGCGACAGCGACATCTCGTTGCTGTAATCGGCCGAGGCAATCCACAGGCGCAGGATGTCCGCGCCCAGGGTGCGCATGATTTCCTGCGGCTCGATGCCGTTGCCCAGCGACTTGGACATCTTGCGACCGTGCTCGTCCACGGTGAAGCCGTGGGTCAGGCACTGCTTGTACGGCGCATGCTTGTCGATGGCCACACCGGTGAGCAGCGAGGACTGGAACCAGCCGCGGTGCTGGTCGGAACCTTCCAGGTACAGGTCGGCCGGCTTGCCATAGCCACGTGCGAGCAGCACGCCTTCATGGGTCACGCCGGAGTCGAACCAGACATCGAGGATGTCGGTAACCTTTTCGTACTGGGCGGCTTCATCGCCGAGCAGTTCGGCGGCGTCCAGCGAATACCAGACGTCGATGCCGCCCTGCTCCACGCGATCGGCCACCTGCTGCATCAACTCGACGCTGCGCGGATGCGGCTCGCCGGTTTCGCGGTGGGTGAACAAGGCAATCGGCACACCCCAGGTGCGCTGGCGGCTGATGCACCAGTCCGGGCGACCGTCGACCATGCTGCTGATACGCGCCTTGCCCCAGCTCGGGAACCAGCCCACGTTGTCGATGGCAGCCATCGCATCATTGCGCAGGTTGGCCTTGTCCATCGAGATGAACCACTGCGGGGTGGCGCGGAACACCACCGGTGTCTTGTGGCGCCAGCAATGCGGGTAGCTGTGCTGGATCTCGAAGAACGCCAGCAGTGCGCCGCTCTCGCGCAGCACATCGACGATCAGCGGCTGTGCCTTCCACAGGTGCTGGCCAGCCAGCTCAACCGTGCCAGCCGGCGGCGTCGACGACAGGTAGACGCCACGGCCATCGACCGGATTGATCTGGCCGGCGTTGTACTTGTCCATCAAGCCGTACTGCTGGCTGACCGCGAAGTCTTCCTGGCCGTGGCCAGGCGCGGTGTGCACTGCACCAGTACCGTCGGCATCGGACACGTGCTCGCCATTGAGCAGCGGGATGTCACGGTTGGCATAGAACGGGTGAGCCAGCAGCTGGTTCTCCAGCGCCGAACCCTTGGCATGGCCATGCACGACCACTTCGGCCACGCCGTAGCGGCCCAGCGAGCGCTCGGCCAGGGCAGAAGCCAGCACCAACCAGCGCGGCTGGCCGTTATGGGCCGGGCCTTCAACCAGCGCGTATTCGATATCCGCACCCAGCGACACCGCCAGCGATGCCGGCAACGTCCACGGCGTGGTGGTCCAGATCGGCACCGCCACTTCCACACCGGCCGGCAGCTCGACACCGAAGCTGGCCGCCAGCGCCTTGGAATCACGCGCGGCGTAGGCCACGTCGATGGCCGGCGAGGTCTTGTCCTGGTATTCGATTTCAGCTTCGGCCAGCGCCGAGCCACAGTCGAAGCACCAATGCACCGGTTTGGCGCCGCGCACCAGGTGGCCGTTGGCGACGATCTTGGCCAGCGCACGGATTTCGTTGGCCTCGAAGTCGAAGCTCAGCGTCTTGTACGGGTTCTCCCAATCACCGATCACACCCAGGCGCTTGAAATCAGCGCGCTGCAGGTTGATCTGCTCTTCGGCGTACTCACGGCACTTCTGGCGGAACTGCTCGGCATCAAGCTTGACGCCGACCTTGCCCCACTTCTTCTCGACCGCGATTTCGATCGGCAGACCGTGGCAGTCCCAGCCCGGGATGTAGGGTGCATCGAAGCCGTCGAGATAACGCGACTTGACGATGATGTCCTTGAGGATCTTGTTGACCGCATGACCGAGGTGGATCTGGCCATTGGCATACGGCGGGCCGTCGTGCAGCACGAACAGCGGGCGACCCTTCGCGTTCTCGCGAAGCTGCGCGTAAATACCCTGCTCTTCCCAACGTGCCAGGATGCCCGGCTCACGCTTGGGCAGGTCGCCGCGCATCGGGAATTCCGTTGCTGGCAGATGGAGGGTGGCTTTGTAGTCTTGAGTCACGGGCATTTACCGTTGCGCAGCTTTTTGTGGAGAGTCCGCACATGGATGTGCGGGCTTTTGCGAGGGACTCGCATGTTCGCCTAGGATGCGACGCGCTTGCTCTGCGTCGCGGTGCATCTGCTCGGTCAGTGCCGGCAGATCGTTGAACTTCTCTTCATCCCGCAGTTTGGCAACAAACTCCACTTCGATGTGACGGCCGTACAGGTCGCCATTGAAGTCGAACAGATGTGCCTCAAGCAGCGGCTCCACACCTTCAACCGTGGGGCGCGTGCCAAAGCTCGACACCGACGGCCAAGGCTGCTCGAACACGCCGTGCACCCACGTAGCGTAGATACCAGAAAGTGCGGGTGTTTTCGGGAAACGCAAGTTGGCGGTGGGGAAGCCCAAGGTGCGGCCGAGCTGGCGCCCACGCACAACCCGGCCACCAATCGCGTACGGCCGACCCAGCAATTCGCCGGCATGGGCGAACTCGCCGGCCACGATCAGCTCGCGGATACGGGTGCTGGAAATACGCTCGCCGTTCAGGTGCACCGGCTCGATCTCGCCGGCGACGAAGCCGAGCTCGGCGCCCATCGCCTGCAGCAGCGCGATATCGCCGCCACGGCGGTTGCCGAAATGGAACTTGGGGCCGATCCAGACTTCACGCGCACCGAGCCGGCGCACCAGCATGTCGCGGACGAAATCATCGGCGGTGATCGCCGCCATCTTGGCGTCAAAGCGCAGCAGGCCGACGCTGTCGACCCCCAGCTCACGCAGCGTGGCGACCTTGTCACGGGCCAGCATCAAGCGCGGCGGCGGGTTGTCCTTGGCAAAGAACTCGCGCGGCAGCGGCTCGAAGCCCAAGGCCACGGCCGGCACACCCAAGGCGCGGGCACGGGCAACTGCGTGGCGCACCAGCGCCCGATGGCCCAGGTGCAGGCCATCGAAGGCACCAATGCAGACCACGCTTCCCTGCGGGAACAACACCCCGCCTTCGACGTCTCTAAAAAGCCTGCTCATTCCATCCGGATCCGGCCCATACGGGCCGGTTCTGTCGTGTGTAGCCCTGAAGTATAACGGGGCCGGCCACGCTGTCGGCTTACTGGCCGCGCAGTTCACGCGGCCGGTAACCCATCAGCAGCAGGCCGGCTGCATAGACCGCGCCACCGGTGCCGACCAGCACGGCCAGGCGCCAGCCACGCTCCCACCAGGCCCAGACGGTCCAATCCGACCAGAACAGCCTCAGCGCCACCACGGCTGCCAGCATCAGCACGCTGGCCACCGTCAATTGCAGCAGGAACCGCCCCCAGCCGGGCTGGAGCTGGTACACCCGCGCCCTGCGCAGATACCACCACAGCTGCAGGGCATTGGCCCAACCGGCGATCGCGATGGCCAGCGCAAGCAACGCATGCGCCCCTTCCACCTTCTTGAGTGCTTCCAGCCACTGCCCATCGGCCGCAACCAGTGCAGCCTGGCCCATGGGACTGAACGAGAACATGGCGACAAACAGCAACACCGTGCAGAAGATGTTGATCAGGATGGAGGCCACCGCCGCCTTTACCGGCGTGCGCGTATCCTGCCGCGAGTAGAAAGCCGGTGCCAGCACCTTTACAAGCAGGAACGCAGGCACAGCCAGCGACTGCGCCATCAGGCTCAGGCTGCTCATGCGCATGTCCTGCTCGGAGAACCGACCGTACTGGAACAGGGTTGCCAGCAGCGGCTGCGCGCACAGCACCAGCCCGATGCAGGCCGGCACGCCGATCAAAAGGCACAGTCGGAAGCCCCAATCCAGACCCTTGGAATAGCCCTCAGGATCCGAGCTGGCGTGGCGACTGGACAGATGCGGCAGGATCACCGTACCAATGGCGACACCGAACATACCCAGCGGGAACTCCAGCAAGCGGTCGCTGTAGTACAGCCAGGTCACGCTGCCACCCATCAGCATCGAGGCCGCCAGCGTATTGAACAGCAGGTTCACCTGGGCCACCGACGAGCCGAACAGGGTCGGCACCATCAGCTTCATGATCTTGCGCACGCCGGCATGGGCCAGGTCGAACCTGGGCCGTGGCAACAGCCCCAGCTTTGCCAGCGAAGGCAACTGGAAGGCGAGCTGCAGGACACCCGCCACGAACACGCCCCAGGCCAAGGCCAGCACCGGCTCATAGCCCCAGGCCTTCATGTGCGGTACCAGACACAGTGCCGCAGCGATCATGGAAATATTGAGCAGGATCGGTGAGAGCGCGGGTATGGCGAACTTCTGGTAGCTGTTGAGCACCCCACCCACCAGCGACGCCAGCGAGATGAACAGGGCATAGGGGAAGGTGATCTGCAGCATCAGCGTGGCCAGCTCCGCCTGCTCACTGCCCGGCGCAAACCCCGGCGCGAACACCCGCATCAGCCAGGGCGCCAGCAGGATGGCGGCCGCCGTCATCAACAACAGCGCCCCCGTCAACACCCCCGCCACCCGGTCCACCAGCGCCTTCACGGCAGCGTGGTCACCCTTTGCCTTGTATTCGGCCAGTGCCGGCACGAACGCCATCGAGAATGAGCCCTCGGCGGAAAGGCGGCGCATGAAGTTGGGAATCCTGAACGCGACCACAAAAGCGTCCATTGCCGCACTGGCACCGAACACATGGGCGTAAACTTGGTCGCGGATCAATCCGCTGATACGTGACAGGAACGTCATGGAACTGAATACGGCAGTGGATTTGAGCAAACGACCGCTCATGCATCTTCCTCTTGACAACTTGGCTTGACGTTCTTTCAGTCAGCCATCATACTTGCATGCTTGCTGTTCCCACCACACCGATTTTCAGGAAACCACCACTGTGGCCAATATCAAGTCCGCCAAGAAGCGCGCCAAGCAGACCGTTGTGCGCAACGCGCGCAACACGGCTCAGCGTTCGATGCTGCGCACCGCCGTCAAGAAGGTGATCAAGGCTCTGGATGCCAACGACGCCGCTGGCGCCGAGGCAGCCTTTGCCGTCGCCCAGCCGATCCTCGACCGTTTCAGCGCCCGTGGCCTGATTCACAAGAACAAGGCTGCGCGTCATAAGAGCCGTTTGACCGCTCGCATCAAGGCCATCAAGGCTGCCTGATCCGTGCGATCACCAGGAGTCGCAAGACTCCCGGCATGAAAAACCCGGCCTTGTGTCGGGTTTTTTGTTGGACGATTTTCGGGAAAGCGAGATCGGCACCTCCTACCCAGCTCCGGCTCCGGCTTTAGCTCCGGCTTTAGCTCCGGCTTTGGCTCCGGCTTTGGCTTTGGCCCTGGCTTTGGGCCTGGCTTTGGGCCGCCCAAGAAAAACCCGAACAACCCCCTTCTCCCGCTTGCGGGAGAAGGTGCCCGAAGGGCGGATGAGGGGGCCTTTGATCTGGATTTGGCCTTGGTTTTTCAAGCAAAAGCCTGCCCTCACCCCACCCCCTCTCCCGCAGGCGGGAGAGGGGCTTCAAGCGCAAGCCACGGCTACGGCCACGGCTACGGCCA
This sequence comes from Stenotrophomonas sp. STEN022, assembly GCF_056760155.1. Lineage (NCBI taxonomy): Bacteria > Pseudomonadati > Pseudomonadota > Gammaproteobacteria > Lysobacterales > Lysobacteraceae > Stenotrophomonas > Stenotrophomonas sp. STEN022. The sequence goes on along the minus strand of NZ_JBRREG010000072.1, from coordinate 2,156 downwards.
CGGCCACGGCCAAAGCCAAAGCCAAAGCCAAGGCCAAAAGCAGAAAACCCGGCTTTCGCCGGGTTTTCCTCATGCATCAACCGTCAGCAAAAAACCTTACTCGCCCGCGGCGTGACGCTCTTCTGCTTCCAGAATCTTCTGCTGATCAAAGAAGGCCATGATGTCCTTCATGATCGGCCAGGTACCTTCACGACCCAGCGCCGACACCAGATACCACGGGCCGGTCCAGCCCAGCTCCTTGATGATCTGCTCAGCCGCTGCCTTGGCCTCGTCCTCGAACATCAGGTCGGCCTTGTTCAGCACCAGCCAACGCGGCTTCTCCAGCAGCTCCGGGTCATGCTTGCCCAGCTCGCGCTCGATCGCACGCACCTGCTCAACCGGGGAAATGCCCTCAACCCCACCTTCCATCGGCGAGATGTCGACGAGGTGCAACAACAGACGGGTGCGCTGCAGATGGCGCAGGAACTGCGCGCCCAGGCCAGCACCGTCAGCCGCACCTTCGATCAGGCCCGGAATATCGGCGATCACGAAGCTGCGGTAATTCTCGACCTTCACCACGCCCAGGTTCGGATACAAGGTGGTGAACGGGTAATCAGCTACCTTCGGCGTTGCCGCCGAAACCGCACGGATCAAGGTGCTCTTACCCGCATTGGGGAAGCCCAGCAGGCCAACGTCAGCCAGCAGCTTCAGCTCCAGCTTGAGCAGGCGCTCTTCACCCTCTTCACCCGGCAGCGCCTGACGCGGCGCGCGGTTGGTGGAGCTCTTGAAGTGCATGTTGCCCAGGCCGCCCTTGCCGCCCTTGGCCACCAGCAGGCGATCGCCATGCGTGGTCATGTCGCCAATGACTTCATCGGTGTCGACGTTCATCACCACGGTGCCGACCGGCACGGTGATGACCAGGTCTTCGCCGCCCTTGCCATAAGCCTGACGGCCCATGCCATTCTCGCCACGCTGCGCCTTGAAGATGCGGTCATGGCGGAAGTCAACCAGGGTGTTCAGGTTTTCGTCGGCACGGATCCAGACGCTGCCGCCATTGCCGCCATCGCCACCATCCGGACCACCGAGCGGAATGAACTTTTCGCGGCGAAAGCCGATACAGCCATTGCCGCCTTTGCCAGCGATGACTTCGATCTCCGCTTCGTCTACAAGTTTCATGAATTTAACGCCGGGATTGGGAAATGGGGATTGGGGAATAGCAGAAGCAGGTACAGCCCATTATCGGCCCTGCACCCCGAAATGTCGGGGTTCCAACGAAAAACCCCGCCGAAGCGGGGCTCTCGTCAGCAGCCCACACCGGAGTATGGGCGGCTTGCGCGTACGGAATTAAGCTTCCGTGACAACGCTGACGGTACGGCGCTTGTTGGCACCCTTCACCGTGAACTCAACCTTGCCATCGACCAGCGCGAACAGCGTGTGGTCACGGCCCAGGCCGACGCCTGCACCCGGGTGGAACTGGGTGCCGCGCTGACGCACGATGATGTTGCCAGCTTCGATGGCCTGGCCACCGAAGATCTTGACGCCGAGGTATTTCGGGTTGGAATCGCGACCGTTGCGCGAGGAACCTACGCCCTTTTTATGTGCCATGACGGATTCTCCTTAGCAATTAGCCGGCGATGCCGGTGATTTCGATTTCGGTGTAGTACTGACGGTGACCCTGACGCTTCATGTGGTGCTTGCGGCGACGGAACTTGATGATCCGGACCTTGTCGGCGCGGCCGTGGGCCACAACCTTGGCGGTCACCGAAGCGCCCTTCAGCGCGTCACCCAGCTTGATGCCGTCGGCATCGCCGAGCATCAGGATGTTGTCGAACTTGATCTCGTTGCCAGCTTCGACTTCGAGTTTTTCCACGCGCAGGGTTTCACCCTGAACGACGCGGTACTGCTTACCGCCAGTTACCAGAACTGCATACATGACCAGACTTCCTCTGTAGTTATTGTGGTCGCCTTGCCCGCCATCGAGGGCGGACAGGAGCGGGATTTTACCGGGCAGACCGAGCTCTGGTCAACCCACCCCCTGCCCTGACCCGCCCGGCCAGAACCCCCGGTGAAGCCACCCGCCCCCATACGGGCCACAGGGCGGTAAAAGCAAAAGCCAACAAGGCAATTAACCCCAAAAACAACACCCCATACACATATTTAATAACGACGCGCACCCC